>DATGQB010000037.1:0-10297 GCA_035304405.1 Edaphocola sp. | reverse complement strand
GGTCTGCTCCCGGGTCTAAATATGAACTACAAATCTGCTGTAATTCACTATTACCCAAAACACCCACAAAAATAGGTGTGCAAAGGTATAACTTTTTTTTTATTTTACATCATTTTATTTCGCTTTACTAAATAGGAGTATAAAATTTGATTCAGATTGGTATGGGTATCGCAGCGAATGAGGTCTATATTATACCGCAGACAATGCTCTTCTAATCTTTGATGATAGGCGCTAATTTGCGCTAAATATGCCTCTTTTACATCTGCGGGCACCAGCCTTACACGCTCTTGCGTCTCGGCGTCAATAAATTCATAGGGCCTGTTTTCAAATTCAAAGCTCCATTCTCTTTGGGCATCACCCACCTGAAAGAGTATCACCTCCTGACGCATAAAGCGCAAATGTTGCAAAGCGGCATACAACTCTTCCTCTTGGCTCAAATCATTCATAAAGTCACTAAAAATCAACACCAAACCTCTTCTCGGAAGGGTTTCGGCCAGCTCGTGCATCACTGCAGGCAGGTTGGTACCACGCTCAGTGAGGGGTTTGCTCAATAGTACCTCCAGTTCAGCTATCAATGACTTGTAATGCCGCTCGCTGGACTTAATTGCCGAGCCTGATAATAGCTTGTCGGAAAATAAGTACATGCCGGCGGCATCTAACTGCTTCTTTAACAGCTGCATCATGGCAGCCGCTGCCAATGCGGAGAACTGTATCTTACTCATCCCTCCTGCATAACCAAAACTCATAGAGGCAGAAACATCCAATGCAATACAACAGCGCAGATTGGTTTCTTCTTCATACTTCTTTACAAACAACTTGTCTCTACGCCCAAAAACTTTCCAATCTATATGCCGCAGATTGTCTCCTGGATTGTATAATCGATGCTCCGCGAATTCTACGGAAAAGCCATGAAAGGGACTCTTATGCAAACCAATAATAAAGCCCTCCACGGCCTGCCGTGCCAGCAACTCCAAATTGCCTGTCTCAAATTGATAAGAACTCAATTGCATGGGCTAAAGTTAAGTAATTCACCTTATATGCTCATACTTTATTTGCCTGCTGACCTAAGGCCTCATCAAGGGCTTTAAGTGTCGCCGCGCCTCTGAAACGCCCCGAGAACTAATTCCAACAAAAAGAGCGACAAGCCCACACACCAGGCCGTCGCTCTATGCTTTTTTATTCACTTGGAGCTATTCTGAATGATGCAGGCTCATATCAGCACCTTGCTCCATTCTTTGACTCTTCCATACGTTTCTATGCTTACGCAGGGGATGGTCTTTGGACTTATTGAATATTTTCATGCCGTTTTCCCTGCCGGCTCTTCTCGCTTTTTGCTCTTCAACAGGCAATTTATATTCTTCCACGCAAGCCTCGCTGCAGCAGCCTTCATATTTCTGCTTACAATCCTCACATTGAATGAATAGTAAATGACAACCATCGTTTTTACAATTGGTATGGGTATCGCATGGTTTTCCGCATTGATGACATTCTGCAATAACATCGTCGGTAATGCGTTCGCCCAGACGCTCATCAAAAACGAAGTTTTTACCTATAAATTTTGAAGGCAGACCTTGCTCTTTGGCTCTACGAGCATACTCAATAATGCCGCCCTCCACATGATATACATTTTCAAATCCTTTATGCAAAAGGTAGGCGCTGGCTTTCTCACATCGAATACCCCCGGTGCAATACATTACAATGTTTTTGTCTTTCTTATCTTTAAGCATTTCTACCGCCATGGGCAGCTGCTCACGAAATGTATCCGAAGGCACTTCTAAAGCGTTCACAAAATGACCCACTTCGTATTCGTAGTGATTGCGCATATCTACAAATACCGTGTTTTCGTCTTCAATAAAACGATTCACCTCTTCCGCTTTCAAATACTTGCCCACGCGTTCGAGACTAAAGCTTGGGTCGTCTATACCATCGGCCACAATCTTCGGACGCACTTTCATACGCAATACCCAAAATGACTTGCCATCATCATCCACGGCAATGTTCAACCGAATACCGTAAAGACTCTCATGAAAGCAATATAAAGTCTCTTTGAAGGCCTCGAAATTGGGCTCCGGCACAGAAATCTGCGCATTAATACCTTCATGAGCTATATATATACGCCCAAATACTTTTAATGCTTCAAACTTTCGATATAAGTCATCCCTGAACTGCTGAGGGTCTTCTATCGGGAAATACTTGTAAAATGAAATGGTCTTCCGAGGAGTGGTCTCTGCAAGCATACGCGCTTTCAACTCCTCATTAGATACTCTGTTGTGTAACACTGGCATGGTGAACGCTTTTGAGATTAATGAAGTATGTTATTTTAAATAAAAGAGCTGCAAAGTTACAAAGATTTTGACTCAAAATAAGAAGATTCCTAATAAGTATCGCTAAAGAAAATGCTCAGTAATAGACAACTTAAACAGTGCTTAATCTAAATTTGTTTAAATTTGCGCACTATCATTCTTTAAGCATTTAAAAACCATATTGATATGAAATTTGTCAGCCACTTACAAGGCGGAAAAGAAAAAGCAGCGGTATTGCACGAAAACTGTCTGTATAATACTGAAGACCTAAACCCGCAACTTCCGGCCACCATGCTGGAAATGCTGGAAAATTGGGACACTAACTTCCCTTTGGCAAAAGAGGCTATCAACGCGGTAGCAGCCGGAACTTTAAGCATCAACTGCATTCCTTTTGCCGAAGCGCAGCTACTGGCTCCGGTACCCCGCCCTACTTCTTGTAGAGATGGCTATGCTTTTCGCCAACACGTAGCAGCGGCGCGCCGAAACAGAGGGGTACCTATGATTCCGGAATTTGACCAATATCCAATATTTTATTTCACCAATCACAACGCTATCCAGGGCCCTGGCGATATTGAATGTATGCCGGACCACTTCGAAAAACTGGATTTCGAACTGGAAGTAGCAGCTATTGTCGGTAAAAAAGGACGTAATATCCCAGCCGCCGAAGCGGATAAATACATTGCCGGCTACTGTATCATGAACGACATGAGCGCTCGCACCCTGCAAATGGAAGAAATGCTGCTTAACCTCGGACCAGCCAAAGGAAAAGACTTTTCTACTGTTATCGGCCCATGGATGGTTACACCGGATGAGCTGGAACCATTTAGAGTACCTGCCAAACCCAATCATGTGGGCAATAGCTATCACCTGAGAATGACCTGCAAGGTAAATGGTGAGCAAGTAAGCGAAGGCAATATGGAAGATATGGACTGGACCTTTGCGGAAATTCTGGAACGCTGTGCCTACGGCGCTGATATCCTCCCTGGCGATGTGATAGGAAGCGGTACTGTGGGAACGGGTTGCTTCCTGGAGCTGAATGGTACTGCCAAACTGAATAATCCGGATGCGGTGCCACAATGGCTGCAACCTAATGATGTGATAGAAATGGAAATTGAAGGTATGGGCAAACTGGTAAATACCATTAAAGCGGTAGATACCGACTTCTCTATACTTAAACTTAAAAAAATGCCTTAATCGGGCTTTTTACAATACAATTAAAGCGTTGACAGTAATTTATTGTCAGCGCTTTTTGCTTTTTGTAAGCAATACTTCATGCACCCGCGGAGTGATACGCGCTGCTCGCATTGGCGGCAGTGCCTGCAACCGCTACGAAAATTCGGGAGGGATTACCTCCAATTCATTAACTTCGCTACATGAAAAAACTATTTCTGCTCGATGCTTTCGCGCTAATATTTCGAGCATATTACGCCTTAATACGTAATCCCAGAGTAACCTCTACTGGCAAAAATACCAATGCCCAGTTTGGTTTTACCAATACGCTTCTAGACTTAATCAATAAGCAAAAACCCTCACACATGGCGGTCTGCTTCGACACACCGGGCACTACTACCCGCCATGGCGACTTTGCCGCATACAAAGCCAACAGACAAGAAGCACCGGAAGACCTGCTGGCTGCTATCCCTGATATCAAACGCATTATCGAAGCATTTAACATTCCTATCATAGAAAGTAATGGCTATGAGGCAGATGATATCATTGGCACACTTGCCTGGCAGGCAGCCGCTCAAGGTTATGAAGTGTATATGGTCACACCGGATAAAGACTACGGACAGCTATTATGCAAGGATAATGTATTTATCTTCAAACCACCGGCCTTCGGCAATAAAGAAGAAATACTTAACGCTGAAAAGGTCTGCCAGAAATGGAATATCAAACGATGTGAACAGGTTATTGACATACTTGGTCTAATGGGTGATGCTGTGGACAATATCCCGGGCATCCCCGGTGTGGGTGAAAAAACCGCATCTAAGCTGCTCCAGGAATATGATACACTGGAAAACGTACTTGCAAATGCAGCGCAAATCAAAGGCGCTCTGGGTGAAAAAATCCGTAATGGTATGGAATCGGCTGTGCTGTCTAAAAAACTGGCCACAATCATTACTGATGTACCTGATGTACAGTTTCATGATGGCGACTTCGAACTGCAACCTTTTAATCCTTCTAAGCTGGCAGAGGTATTTAACGACCTTGAGTTCAAAACCTTGGGCAAGCGTGTTCTTGGCGAGCAATTCCAGCCCGCACCTGCTGCAAATGCGCAAATGGACTTATTTGGCAATGAAGTAAAATCGAATAAAAAAACACTCGATACTCCGGCACCAACACTAGCCTTCCCAGAATATAAGACAGCTGCCACCACTCCACATAGCTACAAAATCGTAGCGGCAATGGAAGAAGTAGCCCAACTTATCGAGACGCTTTCCCGCCACAAGGAAATTTGTTTTGATACAGAAACGGACAATATAGACCCCAATATCGCAGCGCTGGTGGGTATGAGCTTCTCTGTAACCGCTGGCGAAGCCTATTATGTGCCCGTGCCCGCAGACCGCGACGAAGCATATAAACTGGTGCATGCATTCGCTCCTCTGTTCGAAAATCCGGAAATAACCTGGGTAGGACAGAATATTAAGTATGACTTAGTGGTGCTCAAATGGTATAATCAGCAGTTGCGTGGGCCTGTATTTGATACCATGGTGGCGCATTATTTGGTAGAACCGGACGGTCGCCATAATATGGATGCACTCGCCCAGCAATATCTCAATTATGCACCTATCTCCATCAACACCCTGATTGGCAAAAAGGGCAAGACTCAAATCACAATGCGGGAGGCCCCTCTCGAGGCAGTGGCAGAATATGCCGCAGAAGATGCCGACATCACTTTGCAGCTAAAGTATCAGCTCGAACCACAACTGAACGAAAAGGCTGTAGAGAATGTCTTTTATAAGGTGGATAATCCGCTGGCAAAGGTCCTCGCCAATATGGAATTCGAAGGAGTGAAAATCGATGTAGATTTCCTAAAGGAGTATGCCAAAGTTCTGGAAGCGGATGCTAAAGAACATGAGGAAAAGGTGTATGAAATAGCTGGCCTACGTTTCAATCTGGCTTCTCCAAAGCAACTTGGCGAAGTACTCTTCGACAAACTAAAGCTTGACCCTAAAGCCAAAAAAACGAAAACCGGACAGTATGCTACTGGTGAAGAGGTGCTCACAAAACTGGCTGCAGAGCACGATATCGTAGAGCATATTCTCTCTTTCCGTGAGCTTACCAAACTTCGCAATACTTATGTAGATGCGCTGCCCACGATGATTAATCCCAAAACGGGAAGGGTACATACCTCTTATAGCCAAACCACCGCGGTTACGGGTCGACTGTCGAGTAATAACCCCAACCTGCAAAACATCCCGGTGCGAACAGAAAGGGGTAAAACAATCAGAAAAGCTTTTGTACCTCGCTCAGAAAACCATCTATTACTCAGCGCCGATTATTCGCAAATAGAACTGCGCATTGTTGCTGCCATCAGTGGAGATGAAAATATGATTACGGCCTTCAAAAATGGGCTCGATATCCATACGGCTACTGCCGCTAAGGTCTATGGCCTGCCATTGGAAGAGGTGACTAAAGAGCAGCGCTACAAGGCCAAAAGCGTAAACTTTGGCATCATTTACGGTCAGGGTGCCTTCGGACTTGCCGCCAATCTGGGCATCAGCAGGAGCGAAGCCAAAGAGATTATTGAGAATTACAAAGCCGAATTTTCGGGCATCACCCGCTATATGGACGAAAGGGTGCGTATGGCGCAGCAAACGGGCTATGCCGAAACTATTATGGGTCGTAAAATTTGGCTGCGCGATATCAATTCCGCCAATGCTGTAGTGCGTGGCTATGCCGAGAGGGCTGCTATTAATGCCCCCATTCAAGGTTCGGCTGCCGATATGATTAAACTGGCTATGATAAATATAGATGAGGCTATGCGTGCCAAAAAGCTGCAGTCTAAAATGATACTGCAGGTGCATGATGAGCTCGTTTTTGATGTATATGCACCCGAAAAAGAAGAGGTTAAAGAATTGGTTCTCAAATTAATGAGTGAAGCCATGCCGCTTCCCAACGAGGTTCCCGTTATCGCTGAGGCCGGCATGGGCCTCAACTGGCTCGAAGCGCATTAGTACTTACTAATGTAGAGTCAAGCAAGCAGAATTTTATTTTTTAGGGCGTGCCCCGCCGCAGCTCCACCAAGCACTTAATCATTATCGTTTCGTGCAGAGGATAAGGGCTGCTGCGGGTCGGGTCATTTGCTGCAAGTCCTCGCAGCGCAGCGGGCAAGTCTCCTGCTATATTCTCGGCACCTCGCAGTTCTATTCAGCATTTATCAACCCATAAGCGTCACATGCGCTGCTGTGGGCTTTTCGCGCCTGCCCCTCACGCACTGCTAATCCTTTCTACATCACTCCATTGCTTTGCGCACACTCACTTTGCCCGCCTTAAGGTATGTGACGGGCTACCCAAGCACCCATAGCAAAGCAAGCTTGCAACAGATAGCCCCCTGTGGGCGCGTCCCAATCGAGCATTTCTCCACAACAGTAAATCCGAGGATATTCCAACAGAGACAAATCATCGCTCACCGCCTCAAAGGATAGCCCACCCACTGTGGATATAGCCTCTTCAATAGGTCGCAGCGCTTTTATCTTAAATGGCACATGTTTTATATAGCCGGCTAGTCCCGACCCATTCGTGTAATCTTCCTTTGTGAGTTGCTCTTTAATGTAGGTAATTATTGGTCGGGCTATTTTCAGTTGCTTCAATCCGTCACTTATGTTTTTGGCAGCTTGCAGCACAGCGGTTATTGTGGCTTCGTCCATAGCGGGCTTCGCATCAATGTACAATACATCTTCCCCCGCCCTGAAGCAATGGTTCAAATAATAGATAGGACTACCTTCAAGGCCATAATCTGTAATCACAAGCTCTCCATATCTTTCGCTTTGCCCCATGGTACAATGTATATTTTTCAAAGGAAACCCGGCAAATTGCCTCATTTGCTCCGACCATTCCACTACCATACCCGCATTGCTGGCGGCGAATGCCTGGGTAGGAATCCCCTTCTGTGCAAATATCCGCAACCAGGCGCCTGTAGCCCCGGTCTGAGGCCATGATGCCCCGCCCAATGCCAGCACCATATAATCAAACTTTTCAATAATAAGCTTTCCTTTACACATGATGTGCGCTTCACGCTGCCGGAAATCTACCAGCTCAGATTCATATCTAAATAAGGCACCCATACTGCTTAGATAGTCTATCCATCGCTGCAAAACCTGTATCGGCTTTATACCCTTCTCTGGGAAGATTTTGCCAGAAGAGCCCACATAGGTAGGCACGCCAATACCATGCAAAAAAGCTACAAGCTGCTCTGCATCATATGCTGCTACTATTTGACGCACTTCTTCGCAATTGTACATACTCAGAAAGGCCTCCTTGTCCAGACTATTGCTAAGGTTAAAGCCACCGTGCCCGGCTACCAAAAACTTGCGGGCCGCTGCTTTCTTTTGCTCATAAAAGCACACGCTATAGCCGCGCTCCAGCAAGCCTGTCCCGGCCATCAATGCCGCCGGACCCGTTCCGATGATGATTACGCGCTGCTTCCCACTCATGAAAAGTATACTGATTTTGATGATGAGCAAAAATACGGTATCATTGGCTGCCTATAGAAGAATATTGTGCGGCTGCTCGCATCACCGCGTTCTGTATATATATCAGCCATTTGTTTAGACCAAACATTTAGCTTTACAAATTCATTTAAAATGGTACTTTTGACCTACAATTTTCGTTTCAACAAAACCAAAAACGATGTCTGTACACAAACAAATAAAACGAGTAACCACACATAGCTTACTCAAAATGAAACAGGCAGGAGAGAAAATCTCCATGATTACCGCCTATGACTTCGCATTTGCCGGAATCTTTGATGAAGCCGGAATGGATATTATATTAGTAGGAGACTCTGCTTCTAATACCATGATGGGTCACGAAACTACCCTACCCATTACGCTGGACCAAATGATTTTCATGGCCGGCTCGGTAGTACGAGGTGCCAAAAGAGCACTAGTAGTCTGCGACCTTCCTTTTGGCTCCTATCAGGGCGATAGCAAAGAGGCGCTTAAATCTTCTATCAGAATTATGAAAGAAGCCGGCGCTCACGCTGTAAAATTAGAAGGTGGTGCAGAAGTATGCGATTCTATATCAAGAATTGTAGGCTCAGGCATCCCGGTGATGGCTCATCTCGGACTCACACCACAGTCTATCTACCAATTTGGCACCTATTCTGTGCGAGCAAAAGAAGAAGCCGAAGCAGAGCAATTAATCGAGAATGCTAAAAAAGTTCAGGAAGCAGGCGCTTTCTCTCTGATTTTGGAAAAAATCCCCGCTAGCCTAGGTAAGCTTGTAGCAGAAGAATTGCGTATTCCGGTTATCGGTATCGGTGCGGGTATGCACGTGGACGGGCAAGTGTTGGTAATGCACGATATGTTGGGTATCACCGAAGACTTCTCTCCTAGATTCTTACGCAGATATGCCAGCCTCAGAGAAAAAATTCACAATGCAGCTTCGCAATACATTGCAGATGTTCGCAGTGGAGATTTCCCCAATGAATCAGAACAGTATTAATTTTGGCATTGCTATGCCCATAGGCAGCAGTATCAGCCGGCGAGCTATGATTGCATCGCTCAGAAGAATTAAAGAACTTAAGCATGGTAAATAAGGAAAGATATATTGCGCTTTCAGAACAACTTAAGGCGCAGGGCGTGACCCTAGTAGCGGTATCGAAATTCAAATCGGCAGATGACATTCAGGCGCTTTACGACCTGGGACATAGAGATTTTGGAGAAAACTACGTGCAAGAGCTTACGGCAAAGGCCGCCAGCCTGCCTCAGGATATCAATTGGCATTTTATCGGCCACCTGCAGCGCAATAAGGTCAAGTACATAGCTCCTTTTGTACATCTCATTCATGGTGTGGACAGTATCAAACTGCTGCAAGAGATTAACAAACAGGGTAAAAAAGTAAACCGTGTTATCGACTGTCTGCTGCAAATTCACATTGCGGAAGAAGAAACAAAATTTGGCTTCGATGCAACAGATATGGCTTACTTTGCTACCTTTTATGAAGCCAACAAGGAAAGTCTCAGTCACGTGCGCATTCGCGGCATGATGGGAATGGCCAGCTTTTCCGACAATGAAGAAAAAGTAAGGTCGGAATTCAAAACGCTGAAAAATCTTTATGAATTACACAAAGCCAGCACTTTTTTGTTTGAAAGCCAATTTGATACGCTATCTATGGGCATGAGTGGTGATTATGAAATTGCCATTGCAGAAGGCGCTACCATGGTACGCATTGGTAGTTTGCTTTTCGGCAAACGGGAATAGCAGTGCCAAGCTTACAATACATAAAAACGCATCAGCTCCTCCAGTGTTTGCTCCGGACTTATCGCATAGCCGGGATGTATGGGCGAACACTGGATGATGGTGCTCCTATTGGCACTCAACCATCTAAATCTGCTGGCTGTATCTTGCCTGGCTATAGTGGATTTACATGTTTTATCACCGGCTGCAATTCGGGCAAAGGCTTCCAGCTGGGTCCTTAACAAATCTACATCGGCTTCAGGATGCAAGGCCAGTACTTTATGCTCAAAAAGTTTGAAGGAACAACCCAGATAATCACTCTGCTTAGCATACAGTAATACTCCGGCATTCACAAACTCTTCTCTTTCCACCCTTGGCACGATTCTGATAATCGCATATTCATACAATATCCTACTATGCATTTTGGGCCTCCTTCACAAATAATGCACTATGCTCTAAGCGCAGTTTAAGAAATTGCTTATACCCCTGATAAATTTCCTCCACGGGCACATCCGGCTCTGAATGGGCTACCCAGTCTTCTGGCAGCGCCGATACGATTTCGTCTATCAAATTTTCTGAGAGCAGTTCCCT
>DATGQB010000036.1:0-14090 GCA_035304405.1 Edaphocola sp. | reverse complement strand
CGTTTTTGTCTATTTTTTTCACCAGTCCCTGCAATACATTGCCAGGGCCTACCTCTGTAAAGCGGGTGGCACCATCGGCAATCATGTTTTGTACACTTTGGGTCCAGCGCACCGGAGCGGTAAGCTGATTGATAAGATTTTGCTTGATGGTCTCCGCATCGGTATAAGGCTTGGCGTCCACGTTTTGATATATAGGACATTTAGCATTTTTGAAAGCAGTAGCTTCTATAGCTTCTTTAAGCTCTTCTTGCGCGGGCATCATCATAGGAGAGTGGAAACCACCACCTACGGGCAATACCAATGCACGCTTGGCACCGGCCTCTTTGAGGGCAGCGCAGGCCAGCTCTACTCCTTTTAAAGAACCAGATATCACTAGCTGACCAGGGCAGTTGTAATTGGCGGCCACGACTACCTCATCGGTAATACCGGCTACTATCTCTTCTACTCGAGCATCTTCCATACCCAGTACTGCTGCCATGGTGGATGGATTGATTTCGCAGGCTTTTTGCATGGCCATGGCACGCTTGTACACAAGCATCAGGGCATCGGTAAATGCTAAAGCGCCGCAAGCTACCAAAGCAGAAAACTCGCCCAATGAGTGACCAGCCACCATATCGGGTTGGGCATCGGGCAGGGACAGAAAGGCTGCTACTGAATGTAAAAACACTGCAGGCTGGGTAACTTTAGTCTGTTTTAGTTCGTCGGCCGAACCATTAAACATAATATCAGACAAGCTGAAGCCCAGGCTGGCATCGGCTTGTTGGAATAATTCTTTGGCTTTTTGGTTTTGTTCGAATAATTCTTTTCCCATACCCGGGAACTGTGCTCCCTGTCCGGGAAAAATGTAAGCATGCTTCATAAACAAAATATTATGCGATTGTAATGTTTTCTATTCTTTTGGCGTAAGTGTGCATCAGTGCATCCACCTGAGCACGAAAATCGGGATTTTCAATATTTTGCTCATAGTCACCCAGATTCATGATGGCTTCCAGCAGCCAGTCTTGCGCTTCCATAGACTGCCATGCAAATGCATAAGGGGTGTGGCTGAAGCTCACCATTTCATATACTGAGTTGAACACACCGGGATAGCGTTTTCCTAAGTCTTTTTCTATTTTTTTACGTTCAAGGAAACGCGCATCGGCCACTTTGTCGCGCATTTCGACAAAATTAGCTAAAGCCAGCTCAGAAACCGCATCTGCATTTGGTTTTCTTAGTTTTTGGAAAGTTTTAAGTATCGTTTCCCAGTCTTCGCCATGCTGGTCTAGCAGCTCCCAAAGTACGCTGCAATCTTCAAAGCCGGCATTCATACCCTGACCGTAAAATGGTACGATAGCATGTGCTGCATCGCCTATGAGGCAAGACTTATCTTGATAAGACCATGGATATATACGGGTAGTGATAAGCGAAGAAGTAGGATTGGTTTTATAATCTTCTGTAAGCGTTGGCATCAATGGTAGCGCATCAGGAAACTGCTCTTTGAAGAAGGCCAGCACATCTTCTGAGGTTTTAAGACTGTCGAATGAAGGATTGCCCTCAAAAGGGAAGAACAATGTACAAGTAAACGAGCCATCTACATTGGGCAAGCCTATCATCATATAATTGCGGCGTGGCCAGATATGCAATGCATTTTTTTCCAGTTGGAAGTTGCCGGCAGCATCTGGTGGGATGCACAACTCTTTGTAGCCACTGCTGATATAAAATTGTTGAAAATCTGTGCGATCCATATGCGACATACTGGTTCTTAGCGCAGAAAATGCACCATCTGCTCCGAAAAGCAAATCGCATGACAGCTCGCTTACATTACCTTCGGCATCTTTGAGTGTAATGATATTCTGTGGAATGTTTACATGCGTACAAGTATGACTAAAATGGATACGCACACCCAACTCCTCTGCTTTATCCATCAGCTTTTTGTTGAGCTCACCACGGCTTACAGAATAGATAGCTTCACCATCTTTGCCATATGCCTGAAAAGCTGATGAGCCATCAGCCTGATGCAAATATCTTCCCTTCATGGGGATAACCAATTCTTCGATAGAAGCACGCATGTCTGCCAAATCCAAAGCTTTCCATCCTCGGGTACTCATTGCCATATTAATCGAACGGCCGGCTCCAATCTGTGTAATTCTTAAATCTGGGCGACGCTCATATACATCCACTTCATATCCTCTCTTTCTTAACAATATTGACAGTAAGGAGCCTACTAATCCGGCTCCAAGTATGGTAACTTTTCTCATGCTGCTTGATTATGATTGATTTAATATGCTAAGATACAGATATTCGTTAAAGCTTAGAAAAATTTTCAGGCTTCAGCTTGTGCACATATAGAGTAAAAGTTGCTTTCAGCGCCCATATTGTCAGACATTTGTCAATCCTTGGTCAAGCTTTTGCAAAATGCCTTTATTCCGATTAAAAAGAACCAATTTTGCTTTGTTATTTACAAAATCAATAGAGGTATATGAAAAAGATATTACTTTTAGGCTTGACGATGGGAATGTTACATGCAGACATCAGTGCACAAAGCAACCTTATCAAAGAACAAGGTCTTACCTATAGTCTGCCGGCGGCATTTACAGATAATACAGGTGCCGTTGTGCTGGCCTGGACAGAAAAAGATGCTCAAGACAAAGTATCCTTTGTATATGCGCGCTCTACCGACGGTGGCAAAAGCTTTGGTGAGAAAAAGCTTATCTACGCAGCGCCCGGTATAGGCACCGGTCGTTTGGCCCGCCCTAGATTACTATTTAAGAAAAATGGTGATATGGTGGCGGTATTTAGCATGAACCCACATGCGCAGCTCAATACCGGAGGGGAAAAACCAAGTCGCCCCAGAGAATCTCAAATACACTTTACCGTATCTAAAGATGGCGGCAATACCTGGAGCCAGCCCCAACCCATACATACAGATTTGACACCTAACACCATTCGCGGATTTTTTGATGCTACTATCATGGCCAATGATGAGCTTGCGGTGGTTTTTCTGAAAGATATTCCGGGGCAGAAGCATCAGCGCGATTTGCGTATCGTGACTACTGTAAACGGTGTGCCTCAGGATGAGCGCGTTATAGACCCATTTGTATGCGACTGTTGCAATTTGGGGTTACTTACTGATGCGGAAGGCAATCTGCACGTTTATTATCGCGAGAATCAAGACGATTTGAGAGACATTGCCAAAATGGTATCAAAAGACAATGGTCAAACTTTCAGCGGTCAGTCATGGGTGCATCGCGACAATTGGATAGTGCGCGCTTGCCCGCATAATGGCCCGCAGGCTATCCGTCATGGTAATACCAATCTTATAGTCTACTACAGCGGAAAGGAAGATGAAAGTGGCATCAGACTAGTGAATCAAAATGGTAATTTGCTAGACAAAATTACCGATGAAACTGTACGCTATGCTACATTGGTGGGCGACAATCAAAAGGCCGTAGTGTTGTACACCAAAGGCAATAAAGAAACAGGTACCAAGATTGCATACAAAGCCATCAACAACCAAAAGGTAGCAAAGGAAAAAATGGCCAAACACACTGAAAACAGCGCTAATCCTAATGGCGTGTTTGTGGGCAAGAAGTTATTGCTTACCTATGAGCTTACAGAAGATGGTAAAAGTGTGGGTATCAAAACAGAACTTATCAATTTATAATCTCAAAACAATATTTTTAGCGTTTTTAGAAGCAGCTCGGTATCTACCCGGCTGCTTTTTTATTTACTGCTATGCGCTGTCGCCTGGAATTACCATTAGCCAATCTTTCCTCGCACCCTTTGTAGTGAAGGTTTTTAGATACTGTTTATAGAAGATACCGGCGTCTTTATTAATATTTATCCTTTGGTATGGGCGCCAATTATACTAAAGTCTAAAAATGAAAAACGGCAGTAGGTAAAACCTGCTGCCGTTTTATAATGGTTATTAAAGAGATTACTTGTGTTGTTCAATTTTCTTTTCAAAAGAAGATTTAGGTGCTGCACCTACCATTTTATCTACGACTTCACCATTTTTGATAAACAGAATACATGGAATGCTGGTAACACCATATTCAACAGATAAGTTTGGATTTTCGTCCACATTTACTTTACCGATGTTTACCTGACCGGAATACTGCTCAGCCAGAGCGTCGATTGTGGGGCCTAATGCCAAACAAGGACCACACCAAGGAGCCCAAAAATCAACTACAGTTAATTTGTCAGATTTTAATACTTCTACTTCGAAGTTCGCATCATTATATACTGCTGCCATTATTACGAATTTATTAAACTTTAGAATTATCCTACAAAGGTAATTGCATATTTCAGAAATAAAAAATAGAGCATTGCAATGAGCATATTAGCTTTGGTAATGCTCTAAAAATTCATTTTGCGATTGTGCATGCACTTTATTGGATATCAATACTTTATTTTTCACATCGAGCATATTGCTATGTGCACAACTCCTGATTAGGAATAAAATATTTTAAGTTCCCCTTAGGAAAGCTGTGCATTAAACGTGAAAGAATTCACAAATGAAATCCATTTATTCCGCCTTTGCTTTGGGCTTACGCATGATAGCGTAAATTTCAATGGCAAAACCTAAAAGTACTACGATTGGAGCAAGGGTGATTCTTCTAAAATTAAAAGCTTCCCAAGAATACACATTTGGGTCGCTGCTCTTACCACCGGCCATGAGTATAAAACCCAGTAAAATTACTGCCAGACCTGCGAACATGATATAATAGTTTTCCTTGCTGAACAGGAAGGTTCTACTCGGCTTATTATTGAAACTGCTTTTTGTTGACATGTGGTGAAAATATTTTGAATATGGTCAAAATTAATAAAAATAGACTAATACAAGTCTTCGACTTTTAATTTCAGATATTTATACACGGAGCGATGTGTGCTGAACAATGATATAAGTACACCCAGCAGCAATATCAGCCCCAGAAGTGCCAAAAATAATCTGTAATCTTCTATGCTGTGAATTTCAGGATTCCAATTGAGAATTATCAGTCTTAAGCCCACAAGTGCTACGATAGCAACACCTGCACTGATTAGCCCCATCAGAATGGCCGATATATCAAAAGGACGGGCAATAAACCCACGAGTAGCACCTACCATCTGCATGGTTTTGATAGTATGACGATTGCTAAACATAGACAAGCGCACTGTATTATCTATTAGGAATACTACACTGAGCAGCAAGATGCCTGCAATGGCTGCCAATATAATACTAGCCCGGTTCATTACCTTATTCATCTGGCTCACCACGGGCTTATTATACACAACTTCCTTTACGATATTACTTTGCTTGATAAACTGCTCCACCTTGGCCAGGCTATCCGGGTTTACATATTCTGGATAAAGGTTGAGCACAATAGAGGTGTAAAGCGGATTAAAACCCAACAACTCCTCATGGTTCACACCATTAATTTTAGATAGTTCGGCAAGGGCTTCTTCTTTTGTGATGAGTTTGGCATCCTCAACAAAATTTTGCCCCTTCAAAATATCATAAAGTTGATTATATTTTTCTGCTCTGGTATTGTCATACATGTTTACATCCACCTGAATCTGACTCCGTGCATATTTCTTCAGTCCTTGTCCGTTAATCATTATCCAACCCAGCAGGCCCAGTAAGAATAATACCAGCGATACGCCTATTGAGGAATAGATATGAGAGGGAGTTATTTTCTTCATTTAATTATTTGCTCTTATGGTTTTGGAATACCTACACATTAAAATCTATCAAAAATAGCAAAACTACTACAATACTACAGAATGATTGTATGCTTTAAGAAGTTTTGTGATGATAAGGCCGACAATTTATTTGAGTATTAAGAAGCGAATAAAATAAATATTGGCGGTGAATGACTAAATTTGCTCAAAATTTTAGATATACTCTTATACTTTTCAAAACACACATAATGGATAAAAAAGCCATACTGCAAGAATATACCCAGGCTGCCCTACAAGGTGGCGGGCAAGCCAGAATAGAAAGCCAGCACAAAAAAGGTAAACTCACCGCCAGAGAGCGTATAGAACTGTTTCTGGACGAGGGTACCTTTGAGGAAATAGGCATGCTGGTAAAACATCGCTGTACTGATTTTGGTATGGATAAAGAAACCTATCTGGGCGATGGGGTAGTGACCGGCTATGGTAGAGTCAATGGCAGACTGGTATATGTTTTCTCACAAGATTTTACCGTTTTTGGCGGTAGCTTGTCTGAAACTCATGCAGAAAAAATATGCAAAATCATGGATATGGCCATGAAAAACGGTGCACCTGTAATAGGGCTGAACGATAGTGGTGGGGCCCGTATTCAGGAAGGGGTGGTATCACTGGGTGGCTATGCTGATATTTTTTATCGCAATGTAAAAGCGTCTGGTGTGATACCGCAATTGTCTGCTATTATGGGACCATGTGCCGGTGGTGCGGTGTATTCTCCGGCTATTACAGATTTTATCCTAATGGTGGAAAACAGCTCTTACATGTTTGTAACCGGACCTAATGTGGTAAAAACCGTTACGCATGAAAACGTTACCAGCGAAGAGCTTGGAGGTGCCATTACCCATGCAGAAAAATCTGGTGTGACGCATTTTGCATGCGCCAATGAGCTGGAATGTATTGAATATATCAAGAAACTACTGAGCTATATGCCTCAAAACTGTGAGGAAGAAGCGCCTATTTATCCTTACGAACTGGGCAATGAGCTGAGACCAAAATTGAATGATATAATACCAGAGAATGCTAACCAGCCTTATGATATCAAAGAAGTGATAGAAGAGGTGGTAGATACAGACTCCTTCCTGGAAGTGCATAAAATGTATGCCGAAAACATTGTAGTAGGTTTTGCCAGACTAGCCGGTAGAAGTATCGGTATTGTAGCTAACCAACCTGCAAGCATGGCCGGTGTGCTGGATATCAATGCATCAGTAAAAGCTGCGCGTTTTGTGCGCTTCTGTGATGCCTTCAATATTCCTTTGCTGGTGTTGGTAGATGTTCCTGGATTCTTACCGGGTACCGACCAGGAATGGAATGGTATTATTACTAATGGTGCCAAACTCTTGTTTGCACTGAGCGAAGCCACAGTTCCTAAGATTACCGTTATTACCCGCAAGGCCTATGGTGGCGCGTATGATGTGATGAACTCTAAGCATATAGGTGCAGACCTTAACTATGCATGGCCTACTGCTGAAATTGCAGTAATGGGTGCCAAAGGCGCTGCAGAGATTATCTTCAAGAAAGAAATTGCAGCAGCTGAGGATAAGGAAGCAAAATGGAAAGAAAAAGAACTGGAATACACCGAAAAATTTGCCAATCCTTACGGAGCCGCGGCACGTGGCTTTATAGATGAGGTAATATTACCGGAGGTAACCAGAATGAAACTCATTAAAGCATACAAAATGCTGGAAAACAAAGTGGATAAAATGCCTAAGAAAAAACACAGCAATATTCCACTTTAATAAGCACTAACATAGACACCATCAGGCCGACGTTTTACCGTCGGCCTGATTTTTTTGGTAGGAAGGGCAAGAAACATGCAATTGTTAAATGCATTTGATGATATCGAATAATATTTTAACTTAGTAAACAAATTATTCATTCATCAAACTTATACATTATGAGCAACAACGAATCTGCAAATGAAGAAAAAAGCTTTTGGGAAAGAGCTAAGGAAAAAGCAAGCAAAACATGGGATTCTGCCAAAGATAAATTAGAAGAGCTTTCCGACAAGGCAGAAGAGGTTTTGTCCCAAACCAAAGATAGGGTGGAGGATAAGGTAGATGCTTTGAAAGACAAAGCAGAACAGGTATGGGATGAAACTAAAGATAAAACGAAAGCTGCTGTGGATAAACTTAAAGATAAAGCTGAAAGTACCTGGGACAGCACTAAGGATTCTGTGGCATCGCTAAAGGATAAAGCTGAAGATAAACTGGATGCACTGCGCAATAAAGATATGCAAGACGGCCAGGTTTCTGACACTTAAGGAGAATGAATCCATAACACAGATACTAAAAAACCAGCGGCTGATGATGTGCATCAGCCGCTGGTTTTTTATACTTCTCTTTTGATTAAATTATTTTCCTGCTGGTTTTGGAGCTGGTTTTTTCCCACCCATTTTGGTAATAAGTGCATTGGTAAGATTCTCAGAATCTTTGGCATACAACAAGGCTTCCTGGGTAAAGACGTAGTCAAAACCATTGGCTTTTGCATAGTCATTTATAGCCTTCTCGATAGACTGATAAATAGGAGTCAGTAAATCTCTTTCTTTATTAGCCAGTTTTTCTTCAGTATCCTGACGATATTTCATAATGCGAGCTTCTAAATCCTGGATTTCAGAAATTCTCATTTCTTTTACCGCATCGCTCATGGTTTTCTGATCCTTTTTGAAGGCATTTACTTTTGTTTCATACTCCTTTTCCATTGTAGCATATGCTTCTTCAAACGGTTTGGAGAAGCTAGCTAAGTCTTGTTTAGCTTTTTCAAAAGCCGGCAAAGAGCTTAATAATTCACTTACATTTATATATCCTTGTTTTTGAGCGTTTACGCCAAGCGACATTAACAATCCAATTGCCGCCATTAAGATGAATTTCTTCATGTTTTGTTCTAATTTAATTTAGTTTTAAAAGGTGCGCAAAGATATTGCTTATTTCTTAATTATCAGTTTTAATATTTCTTCACTTTTATCCAGCTTAGGATCAGCGTAAAAGATAGTGATACCACCTGATTTATCATATACTATATCGTATCCACGGCTGGTAGCATATTGCTGCACAGCATTAAAGACTTTGTCCTGAATAGGTTTTATCATGCTTTGACGCTTGCTGAAGAGCTCACCTTCATAGCCAAAGTATTTTTTCTGTAATTCTTTGGCTTCTTTTTCTTTAGCTATTATTTCGGCTTCTCTTTTGGCTCTGGCAGACTCGCTAAGCATAGCACGCTCTGCCTGATAGCTTTTGTACATTTGATCTACCGTTTCCATTTTAGCATCTATCTCCTTCTGCCAGGTTTCAGACATATTTTCTATCTGCTTCTGAGCGGTAGTATATTCAGGTATCTTGTCTAAAATGTATTTGGAATCTATAACACAATATTTCTGTGCCAGAGCAGCTGCACCGGTACTGAGCATAAGTGCAATGCCAAGAATCAATTTTTTCATTCTAAATTATTTTACTTTACTGTTTACCAACATTGGATGAACTAAATTAAACCAAGTTTAATTGTCATTATTTTATTTTTTTAAACTTTCACTATTTATTTACAAAGCTACATGTAGTGCATCTATATCTTTTCCGAAGAACATGGCTGTATGTGCTTCAAAGTCTTTAGAGTCGCCGGTGGTGTAAAACAATATCTGCCCTTGCTGAGCAATTTTGTTTGCTATCTCCGGATGGCGCAAAAGATAATCTTTAAGGCTATCGGTTACTAGCATATCCTGACCCACTATATTAACGTGCTTCGGTACGAATTGTTGTATAATATCTTTTATCAGCGGGTAGTGGGTGCAGGCCAGCAATAGGGTATCAATCTGCTCATCCTGCCGGAGCACTTCCAGCACATCCTTTTTAATGATATTGATAGACTCTTCGCTGTATAAATCATTGTTCTCTATAAGTGGAACCCATAGTGGGCAGGCATGTTGATATACGTTAAGTTCTGGATAAAAATGTTCAATCTCAATCAGATAAGAACCCGACTGCACCGTACCATTAGTACCCAAAATGGCAATATGCTTGCTTTGTGAATAGTTACCTATTACCTCAGCTGTGGGTCTGATGACGCCCAAAACTCTTTTTGCCGCATATGGTCCGGTAAGATTGCGCTGCTGAATGCTACGCAATGCCTTTGCGGATGCAGTATTACAAGCCAGTATCACCAGTTCACAACCCTGGTCTAGCAGCCAGCGTACGCATTGCCAAGTATATTCATAAACAGTTTGGTAGCTAAGATTGCCGTAAGGAGCTCTGGCATTATCGCCGAGGTAGATATAATTATACTGAGGCATCGCTGCCTTTATAGCTTTAAAAATAGTAAGTCCGCCGTAGCCTGAGTCAAATATTCCTATAGAGGGCATCGTTTATCAAAATAGTATAGCCATCGGTAAAGTTAGTAAATAAAAATTTGGTAGTTAAGGCCTTTGACATTTATGGCTTAGGCACGGCCGCCAGTAGCTTTTGGGTATATGCTTCTTTGGGCTGGCAAAGCACATCCTGTACTGTGCCTTTTTCCACAATTTTGCCTTTTTGCATTACCATTACTTTATTACAAAATGAGCTGACCACATGCAAATCATGGGTAATGAACAGGTAGGTGAGGCCCAGCTCTTCCTGGAGCTCATATAAGAGTTCCAGTACCTGAGCTTGAATTTTCACATCCAATGCCGACACAGATTCGTCGCATATAATAAATTCGGGCTCTACAGATAATGCTCTGGCTATACAAATACGCTGCCGCTGTCCACCGGAAAATTCATGTGGATATTTTTTGAGGGCACTGGCCGGCAATTGCACTTGCTCCAGCAACTTTACAGCTCTTTTATGCATATCGGCACCTGAGGCAATTTTATGCACATGCATAGGCTCGCTAAGTATGGTAGCAATATCCAAACGTGGATTAAGGGAGGCATAAGGGTCCTGAAAAATGATTTGAATATACTTCCTTAAAGCAAACCAATCTTTGGCACTGCATTGGGTTAAATCCTTTCCTTTATACCATATGCTGCCGGAGCTTGCTTTTTGTAATCCTAAAATACACTTGCTGAGGGTACTTTTTCCACATCCTGATTCCCCTACAAGTCCCATTCTGTCACCCTGGGCAATTTCAAAACTGATATCGTCCACAGCTTTAAACTCTTTGGTAGTCTTTCCCCACCAGTTTGTCTCTTCCGGATAACTTACAATAAGATTTTTCACCTGCAGAATGGGCGACTTATCCACATTTTCCACCATTGGTGCTTCAAAAGTGGGAGTAATCAGTTGCTGTACGATTTTACCCTTTTCGAGAATGATAAAATCATCTGCTATCATCTTGGCTAAAGCCAAATCATGGGTAATAAAGAGCAGGGCTGTGCCCATTTCGTGCTGCAATTGCTTCATCAGCAGTATAATCTCTTTCTGTACCGTTACATCCAAAGCAGTGGTAGGCTCATCGGCTATCAATACGGCAGGTTTGTTGCACATGGCCATGGCTATCATCACCCTTTGCTTTTGTCCCCCTGACAATTGGTGTGGATAACGATGGTATAAAGTTTCAGGTTTGGGAAGTTTCACCTTATCCAACCAGGAAATGGCTATTTTTTGCGCTTCTTTATGACTCCAGTCCTGGTGGGTGCGCAAGCATTCTGCCAGCTGCTCTCCCACCGTCATGATAGGATTCAAAGCACTCATGGGCTCCTGAAACACCATACTCACCTTGGCACCACGCACGTTTTGCCATTGCCTAGGTGTAAGTGTATTGAGTATTAATTCTACATTTGGCTCCTCTTCCAGTATGATATAGCCACTCTGGCGGGCATTTTTGGGCAGCAAACCCATGATAGCCAGTGATGTGAGCGACTTACCAGAGCCAGAGCTACCCACAAGTGCTAGGGTTTTGCCGCTAGCGATAGTAAATGATATCCCCTGCAATGCGTGGAATGCGGGTTCGCCTTCGAAAGTGATATGTAGATTCTTTACTTTTAACACCTTTGAGCTTATGATGGTATAGCAAAAGTAGGCGCTTTGCTGAGAAAAACAAATTGCTTCGGTTTCCCCATCCACATTCCTTTATTAGTTTTAAATTTTTTTTAAAAAAGAAATCAGTTACCATTACTATGTATGTGGATATGTGGCAAAACTTTTTCTTTACAGATTGAAGTTGACGCTCTTTATCACTTATACACGAGTTATCCCCACAAAGAATTAAGAGCTTTCTATTGTAAATGCTGGGTTTTTACACAATTATTCCTGATTGTGGATTTCTGTTGTAGCATCTGTAATCTGGCAATGTGAATTTGGATAAGTCTGTTTTTGTCAGGAATACTTGGGTGGAAATTTTTGAAATTATGGGGAGTAACTTTCGTTTTGATGACTGCCTTTTTCTTTTTCCTATAATTACTGTTTAATACTCACGTTTTCTCCACCTAAAATGTGAAGAAAAATTTAAGAACTATGATTATTCTTGGGATATCCACGTGGAAAAGTGGATAAGTATACAACCCAAAAACATTTTCATTAAATCAGATTGTTGCGGCCGTTGTAGTGATTTACCATTTAGTATATAGTTATCTCTTAGCATATTGGTTATGATTATTATAAAAATAGCATTGGCGGTAATGTGAATAAGTATTTTATAGTTAAGTGCTTTTGAGTGCTGTTGGTTTTACAGCATTGATGTTAATCTCAGTTTTTATTTCTTGAAGTTTTTAAGCCTTATGCTCGAGCAATACAGCAATCTGTGAGTGGCTAATCTGTTTTCTATATTGTATCATTACTTAATGGCAGTTGCTTTGCCATAATGATTAAGCTGCGGTGGCTACTTTTTTCGTAAGAATATAGCTTATTGTGGATAAGTGGTTTTATAGGCTGGATGCATCAAAGAATGGCTGCCCAAAAAGGCAGCCATGAGGAAAGATTATTCTCATTATTGAATGTTAACTTCTTTCCATTATCCATTTAGTAACAGATGGCGCTAACTCTTTTTGGGATTTCCCACCTACAAACACTCCTATGTGACCCCCAGGGAATGCATATTCCGTTTTGTCATTACTGCCCAGTTTATCCATAATAGCCAATGTGGATTTGTTGGGAATAATAGTATCACCGGTAGCATATACATTTAGATAGGGCACCGTCATATTTTTGAGATTTACTTTTCTACCACCAAGTTCTAATTCATTGTTGATAAGTTTGTTACCTTGAAATAAGTCCTTGATATACTTACGGTACATCTCACCGGCAATAGCAGGCAAATCTGTTTTCCATTTTTCCATTCTTAGGAAATTTTCCAGTTTGTCTTTATCCTCTATGATGTCTAAAATGCCGATGTATTTGGATATATTCATAGAAGGCTTTAAGAGCGAAAATGCACTGTCTATCATTTCTCCGGGTATGGTACCCACACTATCTACCATAGTATCCACATCGAGGTATTTAGCCCATTTGTAAAGCATATTGTCTCTCGATCCAAAGTCGAATGGTGCAACGTAGGTAGTTAGTGTTTGTAATTTTTCAGGATTCAGTGCAGCGTAAATCATGGAGTATGTGCCTGCCTGGCAAATGGCCATTTTATGTATTTTGGGTACATTATGACGTTTCCTTACAAAGTCAACGGCGTCATTCATATATCCGTCAATATAGTCTTCCATGGTCAGGTATTTATCTGCCTGCGTTGGGTATCCCCAGTCCATGATATACACGTCCAGCCCCAGGTCTACAAACTTTTTCATGAGACTTCTGTCTGGTTGCAGATCCAAGACATCATGGCGATTAAGCATAGCAAACGATACTAGTACCGGAATGTTGCATTTGACTGGAGCGCCCTCTCTTAGATAATGGTAGATTTTTACTTTATCTTTTTTAAATACCAGTTCTTTTGGAGTAGTGGCTACTTCCACATCATCCATTTGCTGCAGTACATTATATCCTCTGTACAGCTTTTCACTTGTGCTGGTAATTTCTTCAAATAGGGAGTTGGGGTTTATAGTCATAAGCTTTAATGTGTTTTTAGACAACGAAAATATTTCAATTTTAAATTTATACTTTTTTTTTGATTTACCAAAATTTGTATGATTTTTTTTAATGGCTCCTGATGGTAATGTTATCTCTTTAGAAGATTTGGCTTTTGGGCTGAATAAGTGGCGGCTATATATTTTTGTTGGAGTTTAGGTGTGAAGTGTTTATTTAATCTATAAAATATTTAAATAGAATGAAATATATGGATATATATGTTTAAAGATAAGATCCATTTATACTATTGGAAAATCGTGTACTGAGCGGAACGGTATTAACCCAGATTACGCATTAGACTCTTTATATAAAATTATTCTTGCTTCTAATCCACTTCAATAGCTCAAAAACCATAATTTATTATGCTTTTTTCACTATTTTGTGGATTATTTGCCATAATAATTTTCTTTTAAATTC
>DATGQB010000035.1:0-4763 GCA_035304405.1 Edaphocola sp. | reverse complement strand
AAACCTATAGCAATGTACAGATGAACATCGACGAGCATACACAGCTCATACTGTTTAGCGGCAAAGAAGCCGATACACAGTATGAGAGGGTGAAACAAAATCCCGATTTCAAACTAGTAAGGCGCTGGGAGCGGGGCAAGGCCTGGGCAGAGCTATATGAGCGCGTGCCCTAGTAATTTGCGGTCGCCACTCTTAGGTGAAAAGTGCTCATAGCCTAATACTTGCCTATGAGATTGAACAAATGTGAGTAAATTATTGCTGCACAGGCAATATGCCTTTGGCAGCAGCAAATTCCAGCATAAAAGCGTGAGCCGCCTCATAATCATTAGGTATCAGACCATCCAGAATGGCCTCTCTGATGGCTGTCTTTATTGCCCCCACTGCCGGTGAAGGTGTTAAACCAAAAGTTTGCATAATTTCCTCCCCACTTATTGGAGGCTGCCAGTTTCTGATTCTGTCTTTTTCTTCTACTTCTTTGAGTTTTTGACGCACCAGTTCAAAGTTTTCCAAATAGCGCTTTACCTTATTCGGATTCTTAGAGGTAATATCTGCCTCACATAGTGTCATCAAATCGTCAATCAAATCACCTGCATCAAACAATAGTCTTCTGATAGCGGAGTCGGTAATATTCTCTTTAGTGAGCGCCACAGGCCTATGATGCAGCTCAATGATTTTTTTTACATACTGCATTTTTTCGTTGAGCGGCAGTTTCAGATTGCCAAAGATCTTCGGCACCAGTTTACCGCTCACTATTTCATGCCCATGAAATGTCCAGCCGTGGCCTTTTTCAAACTTCTTAGTAAGGGCTTTACCCACATCATGCAGCAATGCTGCCCAGCGCAGCCAAAGATTATCGGTGTGGGCAGAGATATTGTCCAATACCTGAATGGAGTGGTAAAAATTATCTTTATGGCCTTTATTTTCTATAAACTCCGTACCCGCAAGAGCCGTAAGTTGAGGCAAAATAAGCTGCAACAAGCCCGAGCGAAACAACAAGTCGAAGCCAATTGATGGCTTTTCGCACATCATAATTTTGTTCAACTCTACGGCTATACGCTCCCGTGATACAATTTTTATACGGTCTTTCTGCCGGGCTATGCTCTCAAAGCAGGAAATCTCGATATGAAATTTCAACTGAGTAGCGAAGCGAATAGCCCTCATCATACGCAAGGGGTCATCGCTGAAAGTCTGGTCCGGGTGTAGCGGAGTGCGGATAATTTTATCTTTTATATCCAACAGTCCGTCAAAAGGGTCAATAATGCGGCCAAAATCTGCTTCATTCAAACTTATGGCCAGTGCATTGATAGTAAAATCTCTTCGCTTTTGGTCATCCTCCAACGTACCCGGCTCCACGCTCGGGTTTCTGGAATCCGGAGAATAAGATTCCTTTCGTGCGCCTACAAATTCTACTTCTATGCCCTTAATGCGCATCTGAGCCGTGCCATATGTCTTATAGTAGGCTACTTTTCCAGGCTTAGGAAGCAGTGCAGCCACGGCAGCAGCGAGGCTAATACCATCGGCATCACAGACCACGTCTATGTCCTTATTGGCTCTGCCCAGGATTTTATCCCTAACAAAGCCTCCTATAAGATAGGCCGAGCAACTAAGCTGTTGGGCAGCTTGCGCTACCAAATCCATGATATATTTTTCTTCCTTATTAAATTCCAGTTTCAAGATACGAGCATTAAGAGGTTTGGGCAAAGTTAAAAAAAGCGATTTGAAAAGCTACATGCACGACATATCTGCCGTGATCCCTATAAAAAATTCGCTCTGCGTGATGCTTAGCCTCATCCGAAATAGCCTTGCAGACAAATTTCTTCTTGTTGGCGCATCACCACCACATCCTCGGGAGATTTATCGTTAAAACCGCAGAGATGGAGTACCCCGTGAAAAATTACCCTATGCAATTCCCTTTCATACGTCATGCCAAACTTTTCTGCATTGTCAGCCACTCGGTCCACACTGATGTAAAGCTCTGCCTCCAGCACATCTTCAGCAGAAGACAAGTCAAATGTGATAATATCCGTTAAAGTATGATGGTCCAGAAATGCAATGTTTTTTTCCAGCAAACTATCATCCGAGCAGAAGATGCAGTTGATGTCAATTTTTTTAACATCCAAATGCTTGTTTATAATTTGCTCTTTGATAAACGCACTTAGTGCACGGCGATTTTTCAGTTTGGCGCTTACGTTTTCTTCTTCAAAATATCTTATTGCCATTATGTGATTGATGCTTAGCGTTTGAGAATCAGAGCCCGGTATATTCTAAACAGACCATAGAGGCACATGACTGCAGCCAGAAAATAAGTAAAGTTGAGCCCGAAGGTGGCATAGCCGTTTTTTTCGGCCCAGATGAGTGCTACGGCCACCAAGATGTAAAGAATGCCCATGATGGTATCTTTCAGTTTACGAAACTGCGCCATTAAATCCTTTCTTTTGGGCGGCTCGGTACCCCGAAATAAATCAGACTCCTGCCCTCTCTCTTTTAAATTCCCAGACATAGTACAAAAGTAAGACAAATATATTGCTTTGTTGACATGGTGGCGGTGAAGGAAAAGGGAGCGCCAATAAACCGGCGCTCCCTTCTTTACTTACTTTATAACATTTGAAATTAACCCAAAGCTACGCGAGTGAAAGCGGTAACTTGCAAGCCATTTTCAGTATTGTTAAGATATTGAGCGATAGAAACGCCGTTATCTTTTACGAATGGTTGGTTAACCAAAGTATTTTCTTTGAAGAATTTGTTCAGTTTACCTGCAGCGATTTTTTCAGCCATATCTGCTGGTTTGCCTTCAGCCACGATTTGCTCGATAGCGATAGCTCTTTCGCGGTCGATAACTTCTTGAGGAATAGAATTTTCATCAAGAGCCAGTGGATTCATAGCAGCGATCTGCATAGCTACGTCACGGCCAGCTGTGAGAACAGCTTCAGATTTAGCTTTATTCAGACCTACCAATACACCGATACGGTAGTTACCGTGGATGTAAGGAACTACAGTGTCTGCAGAGATAGCCTCGAAACGAGCTACATCGATTTTTTCACCGATTTTAGCTACCATTTCCAATAATTTTTCGCCTACAGTAGCACCGTCCATAGGAAGAGCTTTAAGCGCTTCGATATCAGCAGGTTTGTTTTCCAATGCGATGGTTGCTACAGCATTAGAGAAATCTATGAATTCTTGGTTTTTAGAAACGAAGTCAGTCTCAGCAGATACATGCAAAGCGATACCATAAGTGTTGTCAGGGTTAGCCAAAGCTACAGCAACACCTTCTTTAGCATCGCGATCACTACGATTTGCAGCAACTTTTTGACCTTTTTTACGTAGGTAGTCAATTGCTTTCTCAAAATCACCACCACTTTCGGCCAAAGCTTTACGGCAATCCATCATTCCAGCGCCAGTAGCTTGGCGCAATTTGTTTACATCAGCAGCAGAAATGCTTACAGTGCTCATCCTTAAAAATTTATTGAGATTATTAATATTTACTTCACAAAAAAGTTTTGCAAAGGTACAAAAAAATATTTTTTTATCCAATATCAGTTTTTGAATCAAAATGCCCAAACAAGACACCAAATCTTTGCAGCAGCAAATCTGAGTGGTGAAACAGAAACTGCTACAGTAAGCGTATGATTTCAAAAAATTTAACTTTATGATTTCTTTAGCCTTTTGGTCGGCATCTCTCAGCAACTTTATGCGGTCATCGCAGTGCTTTTCCTTTTGTATGACCTATACTTTTCGAGCTCTTGGGTAAATAACTCTGGCGCAATTATTGGCAAATTTCCATTAGCTTTACTGCTTATAATAGCAATGGATAAAAGCTTCAACATTCGTGTATATGGCCTGGTAATTAATGAGGCTAATGAGGTATTGCTCAGCTATGAACAATACAAAGGATTTGAATTTACAAAATTTCCGGGCGGGGGCTTGGAATATGGCGAGGGTACCATCCAAGGGCTGGCAAGGGAGTTTGAAGAAGAAATGGGATTAAAACCTTCTAATTTCAGGCATTTTTATACCACAGACTTTTTTCAGAAATCGGTGGTGAACGACACGCAGATTGTCAGTATCTATTATCGGGTAGATTTGGAGCGCTACGACCTTTTCCCGAAAGCTTCTGATACCGGAAAGCTGTATTTTCATCCTATCACTGAGCAGCTCATAGAGGAGGTAAACCTTCCCATAGATAAGGTTGTAGCTCGTATGCTGGCCAAAGATTTCGGCTAAGCAACGGCAATAATTTTTTGTTTTTACTTTTCCGCAATACTTTTTTTTCAAGAAAATTATTTGACAACCATGGGGTTGCATCCCACTGTCTTCACAAGTAGCAAAGCCCTGAAATTCATTCAGGACTAGATAGACTATACCAACACCTGATACATACCATGACATAAGAATCTACACCCATAAGCCGGACTTGCGTGAGGGACAGCAATGGAAAGCCCGCAGCAGCGCAACATTGGCGAAAATGCAGCGCAAAACGCCCTATTTCATATCGACGCAGCAAACGTATACCAGCCACAGAAGCTGCGCTGCGAGGACTTGCAGGGGATGGCCCGACCCGCCGCCAGCTTCAGACGCCAGCAACATGGGCATCTCATTTGTGCTGTTAAGCGGAGCATCTGTTTGCGCCCCTGTTGGCGGCGGGGCACGCCCCAAAATATAAAAAAGTAGCATAAGGCCCATGACCCTATGCTACTTTAAATATGGCGCATCTGATTTATTAATCTTGCTGCTTAAGTTTCACCATGGTAAGAATGGTGGCCACA
>DATGQB010000034.1:0-12717 GCA_035304405.1 Edaphocola sp. | reverse complement strand
ATGACAAAGTATGCGGCCAATGCCATGCTAGCTACCCGTATCTCCTTTATGAACGACATTGCCAATCTTTGTGAAGCTGTAGGTGCCAATATCAATCATGTGCGTAATGGTATAGGCTCCGATCCGCGTATTGGCAAAAAGTTTTTGTATGCCGGAGTAGGATACGGAGGCTCTTGCTTTCCAAAGGATGTGAAAGCACTGCTGAAGATTGGGGAGCAGCATCATCAGCGTTTGCGTTTGCTTGAAGCGGTAGAGGCTATCAACAACGATCAAAAAAGAGTACTTTTCAACAAACTCTATAATTATTTTGGCGGCAAGCTGGAAGGTAAACGCATAGCGGTGTGGGGCTTGGCTTTCAAACCCAATACCGACGATATGCGAGAGGCTCCTGCTCAGGTGCTCATAGAAGCGCTCCTAGCAGCCGGTGCATCTGTGTTTACTTTTGACCCCGTGGCGATATCTGAGGCTAAAAAGATTATGCCACCAAGCGATAAACTGGTGTATTGCAATGATGTGTACGAAACGGTAGAAGATGCCGATGCGATAGCATTGGTGACGGAGTGGAACGAATTCAGACTACCGAAATGGGCGGTAATCAAAGCGCGCATGCGTCATGCAGCCATGTTTGACGGCCGCAATATTTATGACCAGGCATTACTGAGCAAAGAAGGATTCAAATATTTTGGCATAGGACAAAACTAAATATCGATTTTCTGAACGCAAATGTTTAACTTTGTAACCTTCAAACCAACCGAAACTAATTTTTTTCACATAGATGTTTAATTTAATTCTATTTGGTCCTCCGGGAAGTGGTAAAGGTACCCAGTCGGCCAATATAATCGATACCTATGGTTTTAAGCACCTTTCCACCGGCGACTTACTGAGAGATGAAATTGCAAGAGCCACAGCGCTCGGTTTAGAAGCCAAAAAATACATGGATAACGGTCAGCTAGTGCCTGATGAAGTAGTGATAGGTATGATTGGTGCTAAGCTAGACGAAACTCAGGATGCTAAAGGTTTTATCTTTGATGGTTTTCCTCGCACCACAGCACAAGCTGAGGCTCTGGACAAGCTACTGCAAGAGAAAGGCACCAAAATCAGTGTTTTGATATCTTTAGAGGTTCCTGAAGATGAGCTCAAAAAAAGATTATTGCTTAGAGGCGAAGCTTCCGGACGCAGCGATGATAACGAAGAGGTGATTGCCAAACGTATAGTGGAATATAGAGCCAAAACGGAGCCGGTAGCCCAATATTATAAAGAGCAAGGCAAACTGGAACAGATTCATGGCGTAGGTGAAATCTCTGAAATTTTTGCTCAAATAAAAAATAAGATAGAGAAAGCCATGGCAGCCAACTAAGCGCAAACCACTCTCTTAAATATTGTAAGATTTATATAAAAACTAAAGCCTTCAACAAGAAGGCTTTAATTTTGTAGTTTATGGAGAAAGCCAATTTTGTAGATTATATCAGGATATTCTGTCGCTCGGGCAAGGGTGGGGCAGGTAGTATGCACTTCATGCGTACTAAGTTTAACGCTAAAGCCGGTCCCGACGGTGGAAATGGAGGAAGAGGTGGCCATATTATTTTAAGAGGTAACAAACAATTATGGACTTTGCTACACCTGCGCTATCATAAAAATATTCTGGCCGAAAACGGCGCCAACGGTAGCGGAAACAACTGCACAGGTCGTCAAGGCAAGGATATCATCATTGAAGTGCCCCTGGGTACTGTAGCCAAAGATGAAGAAACCGGCGCCATAGAAGCCGAAATCCTGCACGATGGACAGGAAGTAATCTGGCTTCCGGGAGGCCGTGGAGGACTGGGTAATGCCAACTTTAAAACCGCCACAAATCAGACCCCAGAGTATGCTCAGCCTGGCGAAATGGGCGTAGAAGGTTACAAATACCTGGAGCTGAAAGTACTGGCCGATGTAGGACTGGTAGGCTTTCCCAATGCCGGCAAGTCCACATTGCTCTCTGCCGTATCGGCCGCAAAACCTAAGATTGCCAATTATCCCTTTACTACGCTTACTCCCAATCTAGGTATGGTTCAGTACAGAGACCATCTTTCTTTCTGTATGGCCGACCTACCCGGAATCATAGAAGGGGCAGCCGAAGGTAGAGGCTTGGGACATCGATTCCTAAGACATATCGAGCGTAATGCTGCCTTGCTATTTGTGATTCCTGCAGATAGCGCAGACCATAAAAAGGAATTTGAAATTCTCTATAAAGAACTGGAAATGTATAATCCGGAGCTACTGCATAAAAAAATGCTCATAGGTATTTCTAAAGCAGATATGCTCGACGATGAGCTCAAAACAGCAATAGCCAAGGAGTTGCCGGAAGAGTTTCCGTATTTGTTTTTCTCTTCAGTGACCCAGCAGGGCATTATGGCGCTAAAAGATAAATTATGGCAAATGATTAATGAAGAAGAAGCACAATAGAATAGCTGCTTTATCAATACAATCCCTCCCTGTGGCACTGCAAGTCAAGGGAGGGATTTATCATTATGGCACCAATGGAAATGGAGCGTGAGCCTAGGTTTTGAAACAAAAAGAGGGGGCATTTTCTGCCCCCTCATATCATGTTGAAATAATTCAAACGGGTTATTGATTCATCACATTGCCTTCTTTATCCAGCTCTACAACTTCAAATTGGCTTAATGTCCGGTCGCTCAGGCGGGTTTTATCCCCAACCAAGAGTATAATAAACTCGTTCTTGTCAACCAGTTTTGACTTCGCCAGTTTATTAAGCTCGTCAACAGTTACACTTTTCAGAATTTGATTTTGTTTGCCGGCAAAATCTTTAGGTAAATTGTACTCCAGAATGTTGGCCAGGTATCCAGCTTTTTGGCTTCCGGTTTCATATTGTCTGGCCTCACTTTGAATTTTGGCGCTTCTTGTAAATGCCAATTCCTCTTCGGTAAGTCCTTTGTCTTTAAATTCCTGAATCATATTCAGCACATCGTGCAGGGCGCTGTCTGTAGCAGAAGCCAGGATACCGCCGGAGAACACAAAGCTACCCGCATATTTGTTGCCTCCGAATCCGGAGCGCGCACCGTAGGTCCAGCCCTTTTCTTCTCTCAGGTACAGATTCAAACGGCTATTGAACACTCCTCCCAATGGGAAGTTCATGATACCGGCTTTGAAATAGTCGCCGGTTGCGTCGTATTTCATATCGGTGAGCTGAGCAATTCTAAACTCGGTTTGAGCGGCACCCGGGAAGTGTATCAAATACAATTTCTGCTTGCCGTTTTCTTTATTCATCTTGTATGCCGGCACAGCAGGTTGGCTTAATTTGTGCTTAGGCACTTTGCTTAAGAATGTCAGTTTAGGCATCACCTCTTTTTGTGACAAGTTGCTCACTACTACGACCTGCGCGCCGTTGGTAGTCATTACTTTTTTCCTAAAGGCTTCTACATCTTGCAGAGTAATGTTGGCAAGGGTTTTGTCCGTGCCACCTGAAGGCCATCCGAGGATGGTATTGCCATACAAGAGCGTAGGAAGCACAGCACTGGCAACATTAGCCGGACGAGTGAGATTGTTCTTGTATCCTTCTATGGACTGTTTGATAATACGATCAAAATCCTCCTGAGTAAACTTGGCTTTGGTCATGCGCTCTTCGAGCAATTTGAGCGTTGCGTCCAGATTTTTGGTAAGACTACGCACTGAGAAGTAGATGCCGTCTAAGCCGCTGGATACTCTGATAGAGCTACCCAGGCGCTCCAAAGCCTCGGCAAACTCCTCGGCAGTCTTAGATTCTGTATCTTCAGACATCATGGCTGCAAATACACTAGCCAGACCTTTTTTGTCGGCTGTCTCGTGAATGCGGCCACCCGGCAATTTCACCATAATATTGGTCACCGGAATTTCATCATTTTCGGTACCAATATAGGCGATATTGTTTTTGTTAAGTGTCCAGAAATTGGGTGCGGTAATTGTAAGGTCGCCGCTGGCAGGAGGCATAACAGAACGGTCAAAATTGTCTTTTGCTTTCTTATATTCCAGACCTGCATATCCATAGTCTGGAGCAACATACTTTGAAGAATCGATTACAAATTTAGAATCCCCTGCGATATTGTTAGGATCGTCCTTGGTAGCCACACTCAGGCGCACAGAGCCTCTTCCTTTTATGAAAGTTTTGTAGGCTCTCATTACATCCTGGGGAGTGAGCGACCTGTACAAATCCAGATATTTGTTCAGAAAGTTCGCATCACCTTTAAAGGTTTGGAATGCCGCGAGGCGAGACACCTTACCACTTACCGACTCCAGACCATACACCACACTGGCTTCGGTTTCGGTAACATAACGGTCTATGTCGTCCTGGCTTACACCTCTTTTTTCAAAAGTTTCAAATGCTTTTCGTAGTTCTTCATCCATTTCTTTAAGACTGTGACCAGGGAATGGTACCAAAGAAATGGTGAACTCACCTGCAAGCTCAGCAGCAGCATTGTAACAGCTAGCCTGAACAGCCTTTTGTGTTTTTACCAATTGTTGGTATAGGATAGAGCTTTTGCCGCCGCCCATAATATTGGCCAGTACATCCAGAGCAGCCTCTTCTTTTGTATAGAACTGAGGTGAAGGATATACCACACGCAACATTGGCATTTTGGCATATTGGTCTACCATAGTCACGTAGCGGTCCTCTTTCAGAGATGGTATTTCCGGCTTCATGTTGGTAACCAATGGTCCCGCAGGGATGCTACCAAAGTATTTTTCTACCATTTTCAGCACCTCGGCGGTATTTACATCGCCACCGATGGTAAGCGTTGCATTATTTGGTCCATACCATCTGAGAAAGAAATTTTTAAGGTCTTCTACAGTAACCCTGTCCAGGTCTTCAATATAACCGATGGTAAGCCAGGAGTAGGGATGACCATATGGATACAGATATTTGCTAGTGGTTTCTGATACCAAACCATAAGGACGGTTGTCATAATTTTGTCCTCTTTCATTTTTCACTGTTGCCCTTTGAATTTCGAATTTCTCCTGAGTAACAGCGTCTAAGAAAAATCCCATTCTGTCAGCCTCCAACCAGAGTATTTTCTCCAATTGGTTTTTTGGAACAGTTTCAAAATAGTTGGTTCTATCACGATTAGTAGTACCGTTGAGGGTACCGCCCGCTTCGGTGATAATTTTAAAATGCTGCTCATCTGCTACATTATCCGAACCCTGAAACATCATATGCTCGAAAAAGTGTGCAAAACCCGATTTGCCAATCTCTTCACGGGCCGAACCCACATGGTAAGTGACATCCACATGCACAATAGGGTCGCTGTGGTCTTCATGAATGAGCACAGTAAGCCCATTGGGCAATACGTATTTTGAATACGGAATTACCAATTCATCATTTTTTTGAACCACTTTTTCCACAAATTTCGCTTGTGCCATAAGTAATTGGGGGGTAAAACATAATGTTGCAACGGCAACAGAAAGAATGATTTTCTTCATTTTGAATGCTCAATTTTGATGCTATTCGGCTAAGATACGAAATTGAATATTATTGTGCTGTATTCATGCTTATATGTGTCAAAATCGTATCGTATATTGAATGTGAATTAAGCCTGTATTAGCATTCGAAACTGTATCTTTGCACAGATTAAAAAATCATATTTTTTATGCCTGAAATTTCACAACGCGGCGAGATGATGCCGCCATCTCCCATTAGGAAGCTCACTCCTTTTGCAGACGCTGCCAAACAGGCCGGCATTCAAGTATATCATCTTAATATTGGTCAGCCTGATATTGAGACTCCTGAATCTATCATGAATGCGGTAAAAGAAACCGACCTTAAAGTTCTGGCTTATAGCCCAAGCGAGGGTTTTGAGTCTTATCGCAGCAAGCTGGCAGGCTACTACCGCAATCAAGGTTTGCAGGTAGATAAGCAAGATATTATCATCACTACCGGCGGCTCGGAGGCCATCTCTTTTGCGCTTCAGGCTTGTTTAAATCCCGGCGACGAAATCATTATTCCTGAGCCATTCTACGCCAACTATAATGGTTTTGCCGTTGCTGCAGGTGTTAAAGTGATACCTATAGGCTCTACTATTGAAGAAAATTTTGCTTTGCCGCCAATAGAAGCATTCGAAAATGCTATTACGGAGCGCACCAAAGCAATCATGATATGCAATCCTAACAATCCTACAGGTTATTTATATAGCAAAGAGGAATTGATGGTGTTAAGAGATATCTGTCTTAAACATGACCTTTTCCTCTTCAGCGACGAAGCGTACCGAGAGTTTTGCTACGATGGTGCCAAGCACTTCTCAGCTCTGGCTTTGGAAGGTTTGGAAGAACATGCTGTATTGTTAGACACAGTATCAAAACGCTATTCTGCATGTGGTGCACGTATTGGTGCGTTAGTAACCAAAAATAAAGCGCTCTATACTGCAGTATTGAAATTTGCACAAGCGCGTCTCTCTCCACCAACATTTGAACAAATACTTGCAGAGGCAGCCTGTGACTTACCTGCCAATTATTTTGATGGCGTATTGCAGGAATATCAGGAGCGCCGCAACACCCTTGTAGGTCGCTTACAGGCTATGGAGGGCGTTGTATGTCCTAATCCCGGTGGTGCATTCTATGTGATGGCAAAATTTCCTATCCATGACAGCGAGCATTTCTGCCAATGGTTGCTAGAGCATTTCAGACATGAAGGCGCCACAGTAATGATGGCTCCGGCAAGTGGCTTTTACGCTACCCCTGGTTTGGGCAAAAATGAAGTACGCATGGCTTATGTATTGAACAAAGAGGCGATTAACAAGGCGATGGATTGCCTGGAAGAGGCACTGAAACAATATAAGGCAGCATTCATGCAGTAAGTCATTTCATGTTGCATCAAAAGAAAATAGCCATACATAACATAATGTCAGCCTTATTGTCTGACGAATAATGATGGGTTTCAAATGAACAATACATTCAATAAGCAAGCATGGATAGACTATATCCATGGCTTGCAAGACAGTATCTGCAAAGCGCTGGAAGAGGCCGATGGCCATGCCCGTTTTCAAGAAGATAAATGGGAGCGGCCGGAGGGCGGCGGTGGAAAAACACGCGTGATAAGTAATGGAGCAGTATTGGAAAAAGGGGGAGTGAACACCTCAGTGGTAGAAGGTAAAGTAACCGATACCATGCGCAAAGCGCTGGGCATTAATGGCGACCACTGGTTTGCCTGTGGGCTCAGCATGGTATTGCATCCGCAAAATCCTCATGTACCCACCACACATGCCAACTGGAGATATTTTGAACTGTATGATGCAGACGGACAAGTGATTGACCGCTGGTTTGGCGGCGGTGCCGACCTCACTCCTTACTATCTTGACGAGGAAGATGCACGCCACTTTCACTCAGTACTGCAAAAGGCCTGTGACCAGTTTGGCGAGGGTATCTACAAGGTATTTAAGGAGCAATGCGATAATTACTTCAATAATGCGCACCGAGGATTTGAAATGAGAGGCATTGGCGGCGTTTTTTATGATCATTTGCGCCCGAGCAAAGCTTTGGCAGCAAATCTGGACGTCTCACTCTCCTTAGAAGAGTTGTTTGCGTTCCAGCAAGCCAATGGCAACAGTTTTGTGAATGCTTACCTGCCTATAGTGCAGAAAAGCAAAAACAAGGCCTTCACACCTCAGCAAAAATACTGGCAGGAGATAAGAAGGGGACGCTATGTAGAGTTTAATCTCATACACGACCGTGGTACCATCTTTGGCCTTAAAACCAATGGCAGAATCGAAAGTATTCTTATGAGCCTACCTCCTACAGTGCGCTTTGATTATAATTATACACCTGCTAAAGGTAGCCCTGAAGCTCAGTTGCTCGATGCCTGTATGCATCCTAGAAACTGGGTGGACTAGTGGATACAAGTGTACAATTACCACCCAGACAAATAGCCACAAAGCCTCTTTTCCCGGGTATTAATGAGCAGGTTTAAAATTTTTATAATTATGTATTTACAAAGAAGAAACAGAATCAACAGAAGCAGCGCTGCTATCCGTAGCATGCTTGCCGAAACTACACTGACACCTAATGATTTTATCCTTCCAATTTTTATTACCGAAGGACAAAATATTACCGAGCCCATCAGCTCAATGCCGGGTTATTTCAGACGTTCTCTAGACCAAACCATCCTGCATGTAAAAGAGATTTGGGCTATGGGCATCAAATCCGTATTGCTGTTTATCAAATGCTCAGATGAGCTAAAAGATAACACCGGTAAAGAAAGCTGGAATCCTGATGGACTCATGCAGCGTGCTATCAAAGCGATAAAAGATGCAGTACCCGAAATGGTGGTAATGACCGATGTAGCATTAGACCCATACTCTATATACGGCCATGATGGCATCGTGAACCCAGAGAAAGGCACTATTCTGAACGACGAAACTGTAGAGGCGCTCACCCGCATGAGCTTGAGCCATGCCGCCGCCGGTGCCGATTTTATCGCGCCCAGTGATATGATGGATGGCAGAATAGGTGCCTTCAGAGCCGCTTTGGAACAGGAAGGGTATACCAACGTAGGTATTATGAGCTATACTGCCAAGTATGCCAGCTGCTTCTATGGACCATTCAGAGATGCTTTGGACTCTGCTCCGGGATTTGGCGATAAAAAAACCTATCAAATGAACTATACCAATCGTCTCGAAGCACTCAACGAACTCTACAATGACGAGGCAGAAGGTGCCGATATCGTTATGGTAAAACCCGCAATGGCATATCTCGATATCATTCGTGAAATCAAAAATGCAACCACACTGCCGGTATCGGCTTACCATGTAAGCGGTGAGTATGCGATGATTAAAGCTGCGGCAGCTCAGGGCTGGCTAGACGAAGATAAGGCTATCATCGAAAGCCTCACTGCTATCAAACGCGCCGGTGCTGATCTTATCGCCACTTATTTTGCCATAGACGCTGTAAAACTGCTAAACAAATAAACACTTACAGCTAACAATACTTGCCCCCTGAGCCGAATGCGACCCAGGGGGCATTTTTTTATGCCTATGATAATCCCAGATTACGCATTAGACTCTTGATATAAAATTATTCTTGCTTCTAATCCACTTCAATAGCTCAAAAACCATAATTTATTATGCTTTTTTCACTATTTTGTGGATTATTTGCAATAATAATTTTCTTTTAAATTCCTAATGCGTAATCTGGGATAATGCGTTTCATTACCGGCTCTTCTACTTTGCAGAGAGCTGCCTTGCCTACTGCCAATAAAAAACCCCCTTGGATTCAAGGGGGTAGCTATATAAAAAACAATGCGGTATTACATATTCTCGGCGATTACTTCTTTTACCTCCGGTATCATTCTCTTCATCATTCCTTCAATGCCGGATTTAAGCGTAATCATTGAAGAAGGACAACCGGAGCAGGAGCCCTGCAATGCCAGTTTTACCACACCTTCATCAAATCCGATGAAGGTGATAGCTCCTCCATCCATTTCTACTGCCGGCTTTACATAGTTTTCGAGCATCTCTTTAATGCGGGTTACCACATCCTTATCGCTATCAGCCACTACAGACTCTTTATGCTCTACTTTAGGCAGCAATTCTTCATTAATAATTTCTTTTCCTTCCTCTAAATAGGATTTCAAAAACTGACGAACGGTAGGTATCACCTCTACCCATTCAGTGCCGGCAGTTTTGGTAAGCGTTACAAAATTGCTGGCGATAAACACTCCTTTCACAAAAGGAAAGGCAAAAAGTGCTTGCGCCAAAGGTGAAGCGGTGGCATCTTTTTCTTCCGGAAAATCGACGCTTTTACCGGGATACAATAGTTTGTTGGCCACAAACTTCATCGTTTCCGGATTAGGTGTCATCTCAGTATATATGCTGATGATCATATTTGCAGTGTTCGACATATGCTTATTGTTGTTGTTGTTGTTGTTGTTTTATCCGACAAAACTAGCGAATAAACACCAACCGTTAAAACCGGAAAGGGCTAATGACAAAATCATTAACCTATTCCAAATAATCTTTAACAATTACTTATCTATTGAGCCCATTACCTTCTGAGCGAATGCATTTAAGGCCTCACTTGCTTTCATACCACTATTTACCATGCCATGCACTTCAATAGCACCACAGATGTTAGTAATCAGCTCGCCTATCACGTTCAGCTCTTCTTCTGATAGTCCACGCGCTTCAGAGATGGCTTCCAAAACTTCTAAAGCTGCTTCCAGCTTGGCTTCATCAGCATTTTGATATGCTTGTCTAATTATTGGTAATTTCATCTAATAATGCTTTTAATGATTCTGCTTGATTGGTTTGCACCTGATTTACAATTTGGCCATTTTTAAAAGCCGCAAATGTAGGCAGGTTATTTACTGTAGCCAGCTTGCGCGACTCAGGCATTTTTTCTGCGTCAACATACACAAAAGAAATGTTTTCATGCTCGGCAGCCAGCTTTTTAAACTTTGGCTTCATGATTCGACAGTTACCGCACCAAGTAGCACCAAACTGTACCATCACAAGCTCGTTGCCATCTACGATACTTTTCAAATTATCTTCCTTCAATTCTTGAAACATAATATTCTGTTTTTTGTGCTAAGATAATAACTGCCTGCCCCCGGTCAGCTGCACCATTCAGCACATGGGCGAGACAGGCAGTATGAGGATTAGTTTTTGCTTAAATATTCAGCTACACCTTTTCTATCAGCGGTCATAGCTTCTTTACCTTCTTCCCAGTTTGCAGGGCACACTTCGCCGTGTTGTTGCACGTGAGTGTAAGCGTCAATCAAACGTAAGTACTCGTTTACGTTACGGCCCAGAGGCATATCGTTAACACTTTCGTGGAATACTTTACCCTCTTCGTCAATCAAGTAAGTAGCACGGAAGGTTACGTTACCACCGCTGTAGTTCATTTGGTCATCTTCATCTACATTGTATTGAGCATCCAGGATATCCAACTCCTGAGCTAAGAGACGGTGTGTATCTGCCAACAATGGGTAAGTAACGCCTTCGATACCACCATTATCTTTGCTGGTGTTTAACCAAGCGAAGTGAACTTCTGGAGTATCACAAGATGCACCGATAACGATAGTATTTCTTTTTTCAAACTCAGCCAAAGCTGCTTGGAAAGCATGCAATTCAGTAGGACAAACGAAAGTAAAATCCTTTGGATACCAAAACAGTAATACTTTTTTCTTGTTATCTACTGCTTCTTTCAATACGTTTAATCTGTAAGTATCACCCATTTCGGTGATGGCGTCGATTTCTAAATTTGGGAATTTTTTTCCTACTAGTGCCATAAATTTATATTTAAGTTGTTAATAATTATAACTGTTCTTTACAAGTGCAAATATAGAACCATTCTCGATGACCAACAATCGGAATACCGACTAGGTATATAATCAAAATCTATTCGCATCCCTATTGCGATTAAGCATCCTCTATACACTATCTTTTTAACGCTAGCGATGAAACACAGCGCTTTTCGGAACCGGGTGGCCACGTAAATTGCGTATCTTTGTAACAGACTATTTTTTCACCTAAATATGTTCAAAAATTTATTCCTACTTGCTTCGCTCTTGGCTAGCTTTGCTGCGCCTGCCCAGGATGTAAACGGTAAACGCTTCGAAGGTAGCTGGAGCGGTACCCTCAGACTGCCCACCGTGGCAATAGACCTAGTGTTTAACATCAACCAGACGGACACTGGGCTGCATGCATCAATGGACAGTCCGGATCAAGGTGCTTTAGGAATTGCCGTAAAAGAGGTAAATGTAAAGCATGACAGTATCATTATGGGTATACCAGAGATTGCCATGGTTTACCGAGGCAAAATCTCAGCCGATACGGCCATACTCGGCACCTTCACACAACATGGTCAGTCTTTTGAAATGAATCTGAGCAAGGGAGCTCCTAAAAAAGTCAAACGCCCCCAAGAACCGAGCACAGCTCCAAACTATAAGGTAGAAGAAGTAGTGTTCTATAATAAAGCCGCCGATATCCAACTTGCCGGTACACTAAGCATACCCAATGGCAAGGGACCTTTTCCTGCCATTGTATTGGTGAGCGGTAGTGGGCCTCAAGACAGAGACGAGACCTTGCTGGGACACAAGCCTTTTTTGGTACTGGCAGATTATTTTACCAACAATGGCTTTGCCGTACTTCGCTACGACGATAGAGGAGTGGGCGCTTCAGGTGGAGTATTCGAAACAGCTAGCACTGCGGATTTTGCAGCAGACGCACTAGCAGCTTTACAATATCTCCATACCAGAAAGGATATTAATAAAAGGAAATCCGGCATCATGGGTCATAGTGAGGGAGCCCAAATCGCGGCTATGCTTGCAGCCCATCAGAAGGAGCCCTCCTTTATCGTGATGCTGGCCGGACCCGGCATGAGTGGCGATCAGATACTTTTACAACAACAAGAATTTATAGGAAAGGGCAGTGGAGCCAGCGACTCTGCCATTGCACAAACACTTAGATTAAACAAGCAGGTGTTTGAAATTATGCGCTCCTCAAAAGACACAGCCCTTATCAGGGAGCGAATGACCTTGTTTTTGAATCATGCTTATAACGATGGGCTGCTGCCTCATGCTCCGGGTCAAAGCAAAGAAGAAGTAGTGGCGGCATATAATTCCGAACTACTTACACCCTGGATGATACATTTTGTACAATACGACCCACAAGCTGATTTAAAACAAATTAAAATACCTGTATTGGCATTAATTGGCGCCAAAGACATGCAAGTATTGGCAGAGTATAATATTCCGGCGTT
>DATGQB010000033.1:0-4894 GCA_035304405.1 Edaphocola sp. | reverse complement strand
TCTTTATATAAAATTATTCTTGCTTCTAATCCACTTCAATAGCTCAAAAACCATAATTTATTATGCTTTTTTCACTATTTTGTGGATTATTTGCCATAATAATTTTCTTTTAAATTCCTAATGCGTAATCTGGGTTAAATCCAATCTGAAAACAAGCAGTTTCCTGCCATTTGGACTGCCGCGGCGGGGCACGCCCCAAAAGTTCAAATTGGAATCGCCAAAATTAGGCATCGCCCCTGAGGGTGAGCTATGGTGCAAAATATCTTTAAACAAATATTATATCGGGCACAAATACAATTGTTACGTGTTTTTCTCTAAATTTGTAGGTTATTATTTTTAGAACCTTGCAAACGTTATCAACGAAAAGTAGCGTTTGTATTTATATAAAACAAATCATAGTATGGGATGTGGTAATTGTGGAGTAGCGACCGAAGGCGGAAAACCGGCCGGATGTCAGAGTAATGGAGGATGCAGCTCGGGTGGATGTAATCGCCTGAATGTATTTAACTGGCTGGCTGACATTCCGCTAAGCGACTTCGGCAAGCCCTACGATATAGTAGAAGTAAGTTTTAATCAAGGTAGCAGAAAAGACTATTTTAGAAACCCTTCGGATAATATTTATCAAAAAGGCGAACTGGTAACGGTAGAAGGCGTAGGCGGTTTTGATGTGGGCACCGTGAGCCTAACGGGAGAACTAGTGAAATTGCAGCTGAAGAAATACGGCGTAAAAGAAGATGCTGTAGAAAAGAAAATACTCAGACTAGCCAACGATGCAGACCTGAATGTATTTTACCGCCAAAAAGACCTTGAAAAGGAAACCTTGGTGCGGGCACGCGCTATAGCCAAACAACTGGGACTGGATATGAAAATCGCAGAAACAGAATGGCAAGCTGATGGTAAAAAGATTACCATCTTTTATACTGCTGATGCCCGAGTGGATTTTCGCGAGCTGATAAAGGTATATGCATCTGAGTTTAAAGCCAAAATAGAAATGCGACAAATAGGCGCCCGCCAGGAAAGCGCCAAAGTGGGTGGCATTGGCTCCTGCGGAAGGGAACTCTGCTGTAGCACATGGTTGTCTGACTTCAAAACGGTAAATACTACAGCAGCCAGATATCAAAACCTGTCCATTAATCAAACCAAACTGTCAGGGCAATGTGGTCGCCTTAAATGTTGTCTGAACTACGAGCTGGACACCTATATGGATGCTCTGAAGAACTTCCCTGCGAATGCAGAAAGCCTGGAACTGGAAAAAGGTAAAGCCAGCCTACAGAAGAGAGACATCTTCAAAAACCTGATGTGGTACAGCTTCGCAGGAAGTAATAAACAGTATCCGCTCACTATAGAAAGGGTGAAGGAAATTATGGAGCTTAATGCTCAGGGTATTAAGCCTGAGGAACTGGAAGCAGTGGAGATTCAACTAAGCCCGAGAGGCTCTGTAAAACAGGTGGCAGAAATGGGATTTGTGAATGATGTGGGTCAGATACAGCTTTCTTCACTGAAAGGCAACAAAAAGAAGAAAAACAAGAACAATAAGCAGGGAGGCAATTCTAAGCCGGAGGCCAAAGCCAACAAAGGCGGCCAGGGCAACAATGCCAAAGCTCAAGGGAAAGCCAACCAAGAGCAAAGAAATGCGAGACCGCAGCAAAATAAGCCAGCCGATTCTAATGCTCCTAAACGTAGAGAGCAGCCCAACAAACCTGCTAGAGTGCAGGAAAAAGGACCAAGAGAATCTGCAGCTAATGCAGAAGGCAGGCCGGCAACCGAAGCCGGTGCGTCAAAACGCAAGCAACATCATAAACCAAACAAGGGGCCCAAAAGAAACAATAACAACAACCCTGCCCCGGCAAAAAATGAATAACTTAAAAATCGAAAACTTTGCAAGTATATAAATTCGGAGGAGCCTCTATTGCCACACCAGAGCGCATGAGAGCGCTCCTCCCTATTATCAGCCAAGCAGAGCGTCCGCTGCTGCTGGTGGTGTCTGCTCTGGGAAAAACAACCAATCAACTAGAAGCTATTGTAGCCGCTGCGGCTAAGGGTGAGGTGGAAGAAGCAAGAACTTTGACCGCCGCATTGGAAACGGTACATAGGCAGTATGCGCAAGATATTCTACATGGCGCTCATCTGCAAGCTGCAGAAGAAGCCATGACACTCATCCTCACCGAACTGGAATGGTCGCTTGACGATGCGGCGCATCAGGCATATGATTATGTGTACGACCAGATGGTATGTGTGGGAGAGCTCTTATCTACCACCATTTTCAGTCATTATTTGAATCAGGAAGGATGCCAGAATGCCTGGTTGGATGTAAGAGATATTATCCGCACCAACAGTCATTACAGAGATGCACAGGTAGATGAGGCCTTCACTGAAAAAGCCGTAAATGAGAAGCTGCTGCCCCTTTGGAATGCACAATCTATAGTGATTACGCAGGGCTTTATAGGTGCTACCGACGAAAACCATTCTACTACCCTAGGCAGAGAGGGCTCTGACTATACTGCAGCACTGCTCGGCAGCATGCTCAATGCTACCAAGGTTACAATTTGGAAAGATGTGGAAGGCCTGCTCAATGCAGACCCGCGCCTCTTTGACGACACCATCAAGATTCCTCAAATCAGCTATTATGAAGTAATCGAAATGGCATATTATGGCGCTCAGGTAATACATCCTAAAACCATAAAACCGCTTCACAATAAAGGCATTCCGCTGGCTGTAAAATGCTTTCTCAACCCTTCACTAGAAGGCACATTGATAGATGTAAATATTGATGCCGCTTATCCGCCGATTATTGTATGCAAAAAAAATCAAGTGCTATTGGAGGTTATTAGTAAGGATTATTCTTTTGTAACCGAAGATGTGCTGAGTCAGATTTATGAGCTCTTTGCCAAACATAGAGTCAAAATCAATATGATGCAGAATGCTGCCATCAGCTTAGTGGCGGCCATCGATAACCGTCAGGATAAGATAGCACCCCTCATCAACGATTTGCAGATACAATTTATGGTGAGGCGAAACGAAGAAGTGGAATTGCTAACGGTAAGGCACTATGATGAGGCTATATTGAACATGCTTTGCGCGGGCAAAAGCATCTTACTGCAGCAAAAAACCAGAAAGACTGCACAATTTATCGTGCGCTAAGCACCCACCAAAATGCATTTATAAGGAAATATGCTAATTTTGGCCTTCGAAAAACATGATAAAGGTGTACGCAAAACACCAACTTACATCAAATAACTTATGGCAAACGAAAATAAATTACAGGCGGTAATCGCACATGCAAAGGAATACGGTTTTGTATTTCCCTCAAGTGAAATATATGATGGTATAGGTGCTGTTTATGACTATGGCCAATGGGGTGCAGAACTGAAAAAGAACCTGAAAGACTATTGGTGGCGCTGGATGACCCAAACCAACGAGCAAAATATCGTGGGTATAGATGCAGCTATTTTTATGCATCCACAAGTATGGAAAGCTAGTGGTCATGTGGACAACTTCAGCGACCCCATGATTGATAATAAAGACAGTAAGAAACGCTACAGAGTAGATCATCTGATAGAAGCACATGCAGATACCCTGCCCGAAGAAGAAGGTAAAAAATTATTGGCGGAGCTGGACAGGCTGATTGCTGCGGACGACTTCGAGGGTCTTAAAAAGCTTATCGAAACTCAAAATATTAAGTGTTCTGTATCCGGAACTTGCAATTGGACTGAGGTACGCCAGTTCAACCTGATGTTTGCTACCGAATTAGGCTCTGTAGCAGACGATACCAATAAGATTTATTTACGTCCGGAAACGGCACAAGGCATCTTTGTAAACTTTCTGAATGTGCAAAAAACGGCCAGAATGAAAATTCCTTTTGGAATTGCACAGATTGGCAAAGCTTTCCGTAATGAGATTGTGGCCAGAGGCTTCATTTTCCGTATGAGAGAATTTGAGCAGATGGAAATGCAATTTTTTGTTCGCCCCGGCACGCAAAAGCAATGGTATGAATACTGGAAAGCAGAGCGCATCAAATGGCATCTGGACCTGGGTATAGACCCTTCCAAATATCGCTTCCATGACCATGTGAAACTGGCGCACTATGCTGATGCCGCCTGTGATATAGAATTCGACTTTCCAATGGGCTTCAAAGAGCTGGAAGGTATCCACTCCCGCACCGATTTTGACCTTAAAAACCATCAGGAGCTGAGCAAGAAAAAACTGCAATACTTTGATGCCGAGGTCAACCCTGAAACCGGCAAGCCTTATGGTAATTACATACCTTATGTCATAGAAACTTCCATCGGTCTGGACAGATGCTTCCTGGCGGTGCTTAGCGAGGCTTATCAGGAGGAAGATTTGAGCACAGCAGAAAAGCAAGACAGCCGTGTGGTATTGAAGTTTTCTCCAAAAATTGCTCCAATCAAACTGGCAATTTTGCCATTGTTGAAAAAAGACGGCCTACCGGAGATTGCCAGTGAGCTAATGGCTGAGTGCCGCAAGCATTTTAAATGCTTCTACGAAGAAAAAGACGCTATCGGTAAGCGTTATCGCCGCATGGATGCCATAGGCACTCCATTCTGTGTTACCATAGACCATCAAACCAAAGAAGATGGTACCGTTACTATTCGCTACCGCGACACGATGCAGCAAGAACGCGTGCCTATGAGTCAGGTAAAAGACATCGTAAGTGCCGCTATTGCTTATTAATTAGATAAAATTTAGCGATACAGCCCCTGAGTTATTCAGGGGCTTTTTTATCCCAGATTACGCAGGGAATAGTGGCCTATTAACCCTGCAGCTGAGGGCAAGCCCGGAATGCGCTCACATTAGCAAAACAAAATATCTGGCTTTGCCGCCTACTGCTGCCATACATCATCCCGGCAATACACAAGGCAGCCATAGTATTGAT
>DATGQB010000032.1:0-15762 GCA_035304405.1 Edaphocola sp. | reverse complement strand
TTTATATAAAATTATTCTTGCTTCTAATCCACTTCAATAGCTCAAAAACCATAATTTATTATGCTTTTTTCACTATTTTGTGGATTATTTGCCATAATAATTTTCTTTTAAATTCCTAATGCGTAATCTGGGATAAACGCACATTATACCCTTTAATCGCATTCAGTATATAGAATCTTTAAAAAATGATGCGCTCAACCGGCAAAATGCCCCTCAGTGCATTACATACGCGTATGGCGCTGGCGTTTTGCAAATCTGAAGGAGTGCAGCTGCGCTCTACCAGTATACCAGAAGCTATCAGATGTGCTCTTTGCACGCCGGCCACACAACCTGAGCTCAATGGCGGCGTGTACCACCGGCCATCTGCTGTGCACCATAGAATATTATAGATGCCCGTTTCCGCACATTCACCACGCTCATTGAGTAGTATAAGGTCGTCGCATGATTGGACATTTGCTGCAGCCAAGGCCTGTGCATAAATATCGCGCTGAGTCGTCTTAAGGCCTGTAGACTGAAAACTCTTAATATAATTATCTCTAAAAAGACCCAGGACTATGCCTTTTAAAGAGGCTCTGCTAAAAGCCTTGCATTCGATAAGCGGTGCCCTATCTGGTAGTTGAGGATAGAGCTCCAGCCTTAGTTTCATTTCGGGAAAAGAGACAGAGCGCATGGTTTCATACAACTGGGCAAAAACAGCATCTACACTCATAGTTCCACCCAAATGCCTGATACCACGTTCCAAACGCTGACGATGCAAGCTCTCTAGCGCTATCATCCCTTCCTGTACATACATAGTTTCGATGAGACCCATTGCTGCTGCCATAGCTCAATATTAGCATTTTTATGCAATATCAGAAAAACTTGGGCTACGCTTATTACAAACATCAGCAAACTTCTCATGCAATGACAAGAATAGGAAAAGACGCAGCAGTGGATAACATTTAATTTTAATAAATTTGCAACATGTCAGAGAAAATAGCAACCGATAAAGCACCTGCTCCGGTAGGATTATACCCACACGCCAGAAAAGTGGGCAACTTATTATTTCTTTCCGGCATTGGCCCTCGCACAGTAGATAATACCATTCCGGGCCTAACGCTGGATAAAAATGGCAACTTTTTGAGTTTCGACTTTGAAGCACAGTGCCGAAGCGTATTTGAAAATGTAAGAATAGTGCTGGAAGAAAGCGGCAGCAGCTGGGATAAACTGGTTGATGTCACCGTATTTCTTGTAAATATGAAACGTGACTTTGCTACCTACAACAAGCTATATGCGGAGTACTTCAAAGACAACCAACCTTGCAGAACAACGGTAGAAATCAACTCATTGCCTACACCCATAGCCATAGAGCTCAAATGCATTGCGACCATAGACTAGCAGAGCCGGGACAGATATTTTTGTCCAAGCTTTAACTATTGGCCGTAAATACTTTGATAACTTCGCAAAAAAATCCGTTTGTCTTGAACAAGAAACAATTTATAGCCATCGGTGTGGCCTTGGCCGCCGTACTGGCCTTGTATTTTGGCACCAGCAATGTAAAGCCTGCAAAAAGAAATGCCGCCGCCCATACTGAAAACCACGATGGGCATGACCATGATGGACACGACCATGCAGAGCACCAGCCGGCAGGTATGATGGCCGGACCTCAGGTGAAGGCTGCAGACTTTGACTCGCTATTAGCAGATGTTAAACGCAGACTCTTATCCCCGCAGGTAAATGCAGAGCTCAATGACCTTGTAGACGCAGCAGAGTCGGCAAAAACTAATCAGGAAAAATTTACGGCTTATGAGACTTTAGGCAAGCGCTGGCAGGCAATAGGATATAAAGGAATCGCCGCGTATTATTTCCAAAAAGCCGGCGATTTGGAAAGTTCAGAAAAAATTCTGAACTTTGCCGCCCATTTGTATGAAGAAGGAATGAATGCAACAGATAATGCATCTGTTCGCCAACTTTATGCAGAAGGAAGAGTGGCAGCTTTATCAAAAGTTGTGGCTGTTAATCCTAACAACGACACTGCCGTAATTGACTTGGCAATAGCGAGAATGGAGATGGGGGATGTGATGAACGGAGTGTTCGCACTTAGAGATTTTGCAGAGAAGCACCCCAACAATATTCGTGCTCAGGTAACTTTAGGTAAGATGGCATTGCAATCAAACCAGCCTGAGAAAGCAATTGAGCGCGCTAATATCATACTGGCCTTAGACAAAGACCATTTTGAAACACATTTGTTTCTGGGTGAGGCCTACCGCATGAAGGGTGATATTGATAAAGCGATTGAGGTTTTTAACCGAGCCAAGGAAATACTCAAAAATCCGGATTTTGACAAGGACATGGACGCCTATATCGCCACCTTCAAAAAATAGGATAACGAATTTTGGGAGCAAGCTCCGAGCTATTGATAAATATATTTTTAACTTTATTAAATTTTTAGATTATGCCTTGTGGTAAAAAAAGAAAACGTCATAAAATTGCGACGCACAAACGTAAAAAACGTTTGAGAAAAAACCGTCATAAAAGCAAGAAAAGATAAGTAGCCCCCACAGAATGGGCTTCGCTTTTCCGAAGATTTATACCGAATGCAGATGCTTGCACTCCAATGCAAGTATCTGTATTTCCATTTCTCATATTTAATACATGAGAATTAGTGTTTGCTAAGTAGGAGATATTTTACACAGCAATACCTCGCTTAATATTCACTAGCTTATCATTACAGATTGATTAAAAGATTGCTTTTTCGGCAACAACAGACATACATTTCTTTCAAACTGCTTTTCTTTTTTGTTTGAAAACCTGTAGGTCTGTAAGAGCATTTTGTTGCCTGAAAAAAACCGAAACCCGGCAGGTGCAAACGCCCGGGGTTCGATGTATTTAAAAAACTATATTCTAATGAACAAGGAAATGGTGATTAATGCATCGGATAGCGGAGTAGCAATAGCGTTATTAGAAGATAAGAAACTTGTAGAGTTACATTACGAGCGAAACAACAGCGCCTTTGCAGTAGGCGATTTGTATTTGGGCAAGGTCAAAAAACTTATGCCCGGCCTTAATGCCGCATTTGTAGATGTTGGCTACGAGAAAGACGCATTTCTCCATTATACCGATTTGAGCCCATATGTGCGCTCTTTAATTAAATTTACCCACGCTGCCCGCTTTGATACCAGCCCTCAAGGATTTGACTTCGGCAGCTTTAAAAATGAACCGGAAATTTTAAAAACCGGAAAAATTACGGATGTTTTTAATCCCAAACCGGAGATTTTGGTTCAAATTCTTAAAGAACCTATCTCTTCTAAAGGCCCCAGACTGAGCTGCGAATTGTCACTACCGGGCAGGTTTGTGGTACTCACTCCGTTTAATAATTTTATCTCTATCTCGAGAAAAATTCACTCTGCGGAAGAACGAAAACGCCTGCAAAAAATTGTAGAAAGCATCAAACCTAAAAACTTTGGTGTCATCGTGCGCACAGCAGCAGAAGGAAAAAATACTGCTGAACTGCATGCCGACCTCCAAGACCTGGCGACCACTTGGAGCAATATTCAGCAAAATCTTAAAGGCGCTGTACCCACTCAACGTATCCTCAGCGAAAAAACAAAGGCTACTTCTATCCTTAGAGATTTGCTCAACGACAGCTTCTCTAAGGTGGTAGTGAATGACAAGGGTATCCTTAACGAAACTAAGGACTATATAGCCCGCATCGCTCCGGAAAAAGAAGATATCGTGCAGCTGCATAATGCCAACCAGCCCATCTTTGATACTTATGGTATCACCAGGCAGGTAAAAGCCTCTTTTGGCAAAACGGTAAATATGAACTCGGGCGCTTACCTCATTATAGAGCACACCGAGGCCATGCACGTGATAGACGTAAATAGTGGTACCCGCGCTGCCGACGGCAGTCAGGAAGAAAGTGCCCTCAAAACCAATCTGGAAGCAGCTGAGGAAATAGCCAGACAGTTGCGCCTAAGAGATATCGGAGGTATTATTATCGTTGACTTTATAGACCTGAAGCATCCCGACAACAGAAAAATTCTGTACGATAAGATGCAAGAGTTTATGCGCAACGATAGAGCGCGCCATACAGTACTACCTATTACCAAGTTTGGCCTGATGCAAATCACCAGACAAAGACTGCGCCCCGAAATCAATATCAATACCACCGAGGCTTGTCCTACCTGTAAGGGTACCGGCAAAATCGAAGCTAGCATTTTGATAACTGATGAGGTAGAGAAAGATTTAAAATATCTTATTAATCAAGGACACAAAAAGCTGGCACTGGTCTGCCACCCTATGTTGCAGTCTTATATCAAGTTTGGTGGCTGGTTCCGCTCGCTACAGTGGAAATGGTATCGCGCTCACGGCGTTTGGCTCCGACTAAAAGCCAACAACGACTATCCGATTACCAAATACACTTTCATCGATAGAAATACCGATGACGAGATTAAATTATAATTAACAGTTTGCTTAAAACAAGCACAAAAATTGCCGCTCCGTCTCAGGATAATCCCAATTATTTTGAGACGGAGGTAATTTTGAGTACCTTTGCGCACCTTTTATACTAAAAATTATAAAAATCACATATCCTGTAAGATATGAAACTATCTCAGTTCAAATTTGACATGCCAATCGAATTGATTGCGCAATACCCTCCTAAAGAAAGAGACCAAAGCCGCCTGATGGTTGTGCACAGGGACACTGGAAAAATCGAACACAAAATCTTCAAAGACGTTCTCGAATACTTTACAGACAAAGACGTACTTTGTGTCAATAACACTAAAGTGTTTCCTGCCCGCCTTTATGGTAAAAAAGAAAAAACTGGCGCAAAAATCGAAGTATTCCTGCTTAGAGAGTTGCACAAAGCCAACAGACTCTGGGATGTAATCGTAGATCCGGCAAGAAAAATCAGGGTAGGTAATAAGCTCTATTTTGGCGACAATGAAGAATTGGTAGCTGAGGTAATCGATAATACTACTTCTCGTGGCCGGACTATCAGATTCTTATTCGACGGCAATGACGAAGAGTTCAAAAAAGTATTGGATAGCCTTGGCGAGACCCCTCTGCCCAAACTCTTTAAGAGAAAACCGGAAGAGGACGACCGCGAGCGCTACCAAACGGTTTATGCCAAGTACGAGGGTGCCGTAGCAGCACCTACAGCGGGCTTACACTTCAGTAGAGAACTTATCAAACGTCTTGAAATTGAAGGTGTTCGCTTTGCAGAAATCACTTTGCATACAGGCTTGGGCACTTTCCGCCCCATAGAGGTAGAAGATCTCAGCAAACATAAAATGGATGCCGAGTACTTCCGAGTGGATGAGTATGCCTGCAATGTGGTCAACAAAGCTATAGAAGAGGGCCGCCGCATCTGCGCCGTGGGTACTACCACTATGCGTGCGCTCGAGAGCTCTATCACCGCGAGAGGCTTCCTTAAACCTCAAGAAGGATGGACCAATTTGTTTATCCACCCTCCTTATGATTTCACTATTGCCAATTCATTGATTACCAACTTCCATTTGCCAAAAACCAGCTTGCTGATTATGGCTTGTGCCTTTGCCGGATACGACCTAGCTATGGAAGCCTACAATGAGGCTATCAAAGAAAAATACAATTTCTTCACCTACGGAGATGCCATGTTGATTCTATAATCCAAAGGTCATAACGATAGTAAAGCACAGATTCGCCTCGGCAAATCTGTGCTTTTTTTTATTCCAATACCATTTTTTATTTTTTGGGCGTGCCCCGCCGCGGCTCCTCCCATTGGAGATACCTGCAACATTATTATTATCCTACTGCACTACATAGCATTGATGTCGGCGGGTCGGGCCATCTCTCCAAGCCCGCAGCAGCCCGGCACTCCGCTACGCTCCTTGCCCGCCTGCTTCAGCCTTTTCGTTGGTGTCCCTCAAGCATTTCAGCTAATTTGCACTCCTCGCCTGACAAAAATCTCGTTGCGCTCTTCGCGTGAAAAGATTTAGTTCACGCAGAGTTCGCAAAGATACTACGCAGAGTTTGCGAAGATTGAGAAGGTGCAATACCGCTCTGCGCACTTTGCTTGAAAAAATTATGGTTCTCGCAAAAAAATCTCAGCATTCTTTGCGGTGGAATAAAATAAGGTCAATCTGAAAACGCCATGCTAAACCACGAAGCATGCATAATCATAGAGTAGGCTACAATCCATGTCGGATAGTTAATATTATCGCCGATATAGCTATTACATTGCCCTATAAGCAAAACGTGCAGTGTTTTACAAAAAGCACTGCACATTTTATATTTTATTTGCTACCACCAATCTTTTCTTCTGCTGGCCTTGCGCTGAGCATTATACTTTTTATCTTCCAATCTGCGTTCTTTAGCTGCCTTACTAGGCTTAGTGGCTATCCTCGGCTTCTTGGGTATCAATGCCTTGTTTACCCAAAAAAGCATTTTCTCTGCTGCATCTTCTTTATTCTCCAGCTGTGAACGGCTGGCACTGCTTCTTACTATCAACCAGCCTTCTGCATTTATCCTATTGCTCAAGTGCTGCAAAATCATAGCCTTTTCCTGCTCCGAAAACAGGGCAGAATGGCTTACCTTCCAGCGCGCCTCCACCATGGTCTCCACCTTATTCACATTCTGGCCGCCCTTGCCTCCGCTGCGCGCAGTCTTATATATAATTTCTGAAGTAAAATCTCGCATAGCTTTTTGTTTTGAGCGCCGGCTGCCTATATCTTCCAGGTTTTCAATCCGTGTTTGGTAAAGGAGTAAAGCCTGTCGCTACCACCATATGGTGCTAAAGCCTTCCGTACAGCAAATTTTGTGTTATTCGGACAGTAAAATATCATAAAACCACCACCACCGGCACCACTTATTTTGCCTCCAGTGGCACCTGCACGCTTGGCAGTATCATATATCTGCTCTATCAGCTCATTGCTGATGCCCTCTGCCATCTGTCGCTTTTGCTCAAAACCAATGTTGAGTATTTTGCCTATTTCATCCAGCTGCCCGGTCAGCAACACTTCCTTCATCAGTTGGGCCTGACGCTTCAGCTGGTGCATGGCTTCTATGGCATCTGCCTTATTTTCTACCACATTCTTACTTTGCTTTTTGATAATCTCGGCAGACTCTCTACTAGTAGCAGTGTAGTACAATAGCAAATTGTGCTGTAGCTCATCCATAAACTCCTCACGGATGCGTAATGGGTTTACAATCACTTTATCGTCGGCATAAAACTCCATAAAGTTTACCCCTCCAAATGTTGCTGCATATTGGTCCTGGCGCCCGCCTGCCAGCAATAAATCATAACGTTCTATCTCATAAGCATAATGGGCAATATCATATTCACCCATAGGCAATTGTAACATCTCTACAAATGCACCCAAAATGGCTACCACTAAGGTAGAAGAGGTACCCAGTCCAGAACCCGCCGGTGCCTCTACATAAGTACCTATACGCATCCCCTTTTGCACAAAAGGATAATCACGCTGTATGCGGTTATATACACCCTTCACCAAATCCAGTTTGCCGTTTATAGGCAATTGCTCTGCCCAAGCATGCACTTCTTTCTCTTCTCTGTCAAATGCTTCCAGTATAATAAGCGGTTCGTCCAGTATTTCTATGCTTGCCGTTGCATATAAAGATATAGTAGCATTTAGTATAGCACCACCATATTGATCACAATAAGGACTCACATCTGTACCACCACCTGCCAATCCTATTCGCAAGGGGGCCTTACTTCTAAAAATCATAATCTTACTCTATTCTTTCTATAACGAATTTTCACTGCTCAAAATTGCATCTCTTCCCCTGTACTTCTGGCCGCATAATTAACCGCTGTTGTAGCAATGCGCAGTTTACTCAATAAGCTTAAACAGCTGAGCGACAAAAGTATCCCATTCGTATTTCTTTTTTTCTGCTTTAATGTGCTGCTCAAATGCGCCAGGCGCATTATTTTGTTCAAATTCCAAAATGGCAGTGGCAATTTCCTTTTCATCAGGAGCCACCACCAGGCCCACTTTACCATGGGGCACAATCTCCGGCAGTCCGCCCACATTGGTCACAATCATCGGTTTTTCAAAATGATAGGCAATTTGAGAAATACCACTTTGAGTGGCCGTTCGGTAAGGCTGCACCACCACATCAGCAGCAGAAAAATAATATTTTATTTCATCATTAGGAATAAAACTGGTAAACAAATGCAACTGGGAACGAATACCCAAACGCTCAATCAATTCCTGATAATATGCTTCATCTCCGTAATACTCACCTGCTACAATCAGTTGTATATTTTTTCCCTTTATTCTGGGATCGGCCATTGCTTGCAGCAATAAATCCAGACCTTTATATTTTCTGATAAATCCAAAAAACAATAAATAGGTATTGCCCTCCCTAAGACCTAACCGCTGCATTGCTTCCTGCTTTGTCACTTTCTCGCCATATACATCATACAAGGGATGCGGACTATACAAGGCGGGCTTATTGTTCACAAACTTTTTCAAATCACTCAACACATCCTTGCTCATCGTCAGAAAGGCGTCCACCGGTTTCAAAAAATAATTAGTGAGAGGTTTGTCGCCGGGGCGGTGCTCATGCGGTATAATGTTATCAATGATACTCACAACTTTGGTATGCTTATTACCCTTGACATATCTGAGTATAGTGCCAAAGCATGCCCCAAAGAAAGGCAGCCAAAACCTCACTATCACCAAATCGGGGCGGGCATCGCGCAGCTTCTTGCCTACTTTTACCCAATTGAGCGGGTTTACAGAGTTGATGATAGATAAGATGCGCAGGCCTTTAGGTGCCGGCTCATCTGTAAACTGACTCTTGCCCGGAAACAAAAACGATGGATATTGCAGTGAAAACGAACAAATGGTCACTTCATGCCCCTGAGCAGAAAGCACCTGTGCCAGTCGCTCGTTAAAGGTGGCAATACCCCCACCCCTAAGCGGGTGAGCCGAACCTATAATTACAATTTTCAGTTTCCTTTCCATACCATTAATTTCCGAATAAATGCTCGCGGGACATTATCTGCGGCCCTTAAAAAAATCTTTCATCAGTTGCACACAGTCAGCTTCCAATATACCGGCCACCACCTGCGTCTTAGGATGAAAAGCATGTTGCGTTGCCGCCAGCCTGCGGTAACCGTTTTTATCGTCATAGCCTCCAAAAACTACTCTGCCAATTTTTGACCAATAGAGTGCCCCACAACACATCACACAAGGCTCAATAGTCACATAAAGCGTAGCACTGGGCAAATATTTTGCACCCAGCTGATTAAACGCTGCGGTCAATGCTATCATCTCTGCATGCGCCGTGCAATCGTTGAGCAGCTCGGTCTGATTATAACCTCTACTGATGATTCGTCCATCCATCACTACTACCGCACCTATGGGCACCTCCCCACTGGCCAATGCTATCTCTGCCTGTGCCAAAGCCTGACGCATAAAGTGTTCATCAGTCATAAAAACAAGTATTTTAGCAAAAGTAAGTTAAAATGAACTAGGGAATTTGATACATTTGTATTTATAATTACTATGATGATACCCCAAGTACTCGACAAACAAAGATTTTATTTTGCCGGAGTAGCCGGTGCCGGAATGAGTGCCATAGCCCAATACCTTAGCGGCAGTGGCAAAACTGTTCTCGGCAGCGACAGATTATTTAACGGCAACGAACATACGCATATCCGCCAGCAACTTATCGCTGCAAACATAATTTGCTACGACCAGCAGCAAGCACATATCACCGCCGATGATGAAGTGCTGGTGGTGAGCACAGCTATCGAAGCCAGCAATCCGGAGGTAGCCAAAGCTCAGGAACTAAACATCCCCATCATTACCCGTGCGCAACTGCTTGCACAAATTTGTGCTCAAAAACAAACAATAGCAGTGGCCGGTACTAGTGGCAAAAGCAGTACGGCTGCCATGCTGTTTCACCTTATGTCAAATTGTGGCATCGATGCCTCTTTGATTACCGGTGCGGGTATCATCACCCTTATTCAACAAGGCAAAATAGGCAACTGCCACGTGGGCCAAAGTGACTGGCTTATTATTGAAGCTGATGAGAGCGACGGCTCACTGGTGCAATATGAGGCTACTATCGGCCTGCTACTAAATGTGGACAAAGACCATAAGGAGCTGGATGAACTGAACGAAATATTCAACACCTTTCGCCAGAAAACCCGCCAAACCTTTATTGTCAACCAAAGTCATCCTATTGCCAAGACTTTTTCTACACAGCAAGGATTTGATTTTGGAGTAGGTACGAGTCTTGACGGCGAAGATTTTGAGCAAAAGGGTTTCAATATTACATTCAAGGTTCAAGGTATTAGCTTTAGCATTCCCCTTATCGGGCAGCACAATATGGAAAATGCCCTAGCTACACTCGCAGTGGCAAAGGTGGTAGGCATTGAGCTACGTGCAGCGGCTGAGGCGCTCCGGTCATACCCCGGCATTTATAGACGCCACCAACTTTTGGGCAAGGTGAAAGGCATCACAGTAATTGACGATTATGCCCACAACCCTGCAAAAATTGCAGCAAGTATTCGCGCCTGCAAACCGGTGGCGGCTAAACTTATTGCATGGTTTCAACCTCATGGCTATGCCCCCACCCGCTTCATTAGAAAAGAATTGGTAGAGGAAATTTGCGCAGCATTGCAGGCAAATGATGAAATATGGATGAGTGAAATCTACTACGCCGGAGGTACTACTGTTAAAGATATTTCTGCCGGAGATATCATAAATGATTTAAAGCAAAATGGTATGAATGCCTATTTTGTACCGGATAGACAGCAGCTGCTCACAGAAATGTTACCGCATTTTACCGATGATTGCGTGCTATTACTGATGGGCGCCAGAGACCCTTCTCTGGAAGATTTTGGTAAAGATTTGTATGAAGAACTAAAAACTAGAATATAAATGCACTTTGTAACGATCAACGACGAATTACAGGAATTAAAGCAGCGCGTTCGCGCCTTAGGCAAAGAAGTAATAAAAGTAGAGAAAGTAGGTAATGGCAATATGGCCGCATTCAAACTCGTATATCGCGAGCCCAACACTACAGAACCCATAACTACATTCTTTTGGCGACATGACATGGATAATTTCTTAGCAAAATTTGAACAGGCCAATAAATCACTCTGACCGCCCCAAAATCACCAATAATGGAGAAAAAAGAAAGCGAAAAGCTGAGAATCGATAAATACCTCTGGAGCATCCGCATCTTCAAAACGCGGAGTATGGCTACTGATGCTTGCGACTCAGGAAAGGTAAAAATGAATGGCACTGCCGTAAAACCAGCCAAAGCGGTTAATGTGGGAGATATCTATGATATTAAAACCAAAGACCGTAAGTGGATTATAAAGGTTACCGGCCTGCTGCCCACCAGAAAATCTTACGCTGAAGCAGTCCAGTATTACGAAGACCTGACTCCGCCGGAAGAGAAAGTGGTAGAAAAAGCACTACCTTCCAGCTTCTACACCGGCAAACGTTTAAGCAAACAAGGCCGTCCTACTAAGAAGCAACGTAGAGATTGGGATGACATTTTGGGAGGATAGATAAACATTTTTCTGTTTCGGCTTCATACAGGTAATTTTTTTAGAGAATTATTATGAAATTTGAAGAATGTTTAATATTTTCACCTACTTTTTTAACATCTAATTAAAAGCCCGCGTTGCGCTTAAGTAACCAAGCTTTTTAATTAACAATATAAACTTCTATAGATGAAAAAAATTACTTTATTAAGTATGATTTTAAGTGCATATATGGGTACCACCATGCCCGCGTATGCTAATAAAAATCTATGGCAGCCATTTGTGGGCAAAGTAGCCCCGAGTGCAAATCCTAAACCCAATTTACCATCACAATACGAAATCGTAAAATTGGATCAGGAAGCCATAAAACTCCTATTGGGACAAGCAGGCTCTACTTTTGCCACCGGAGTAAATATTGATATTCCCACCCCTGGGGGCGGCTTTAAAACTTTCCGCGTATGGAATACTCCGGTAATGGAAGATGAACTGCAAGCGCGTTTCCCTGAAATACAAACATATACAGGCTCCCTGCTCAAAGACCCCAATCAGACCGTAAAAATTTCTACCGGTCCAATGGGTGTGTTCATTCGCACGTACTCTTTTGATATGGAAGATGTTTTCGCAATCGAACCCTATGGCTTTGATGCGAACGGATATTATACACTGGCAAAAGCAGCTCACTTCTACCGCCTGCCTTTTGCCGGAACTTGTAACCCGGAGTCATTGGGTAGCCCTGTGATAGATGCGGAAGCTATGCAAATTAATAATAGGGGCACAGCTGCCAGAACTATGGGAGAAATCAGACGTACCTATAGACTGGCTTTGGCTTGTACCGGTGAATATGCTGCTGCTGTTTCCGGTACCCCCAATCCTACCGTAGCTCAGATTTTGGCTATTATGACCGCCACCGTGAATAATGCCAATGGTATCTGGGAAAGAGAACTGAGCATCTCTACTGTCTTGGTCAATAATAACACAGCGATAATCTATATTGACCCTTATTCTGACCCATATGCCAACGATGGTAATCATGATGAGGTTATAGACGAGAATCAGGCCAACCATGACATTTTCATAGGTAACAACAATTACGATTTGGGACATGTTTTCACTGCTTCAGGTGGTGGACTTGCCCAGCTGGCCTCTGTATGTGTATCAGGCGGCAAAGCAAGAGGGGTATCAGGCTCTTCTGGGCCAACTGATGTGGGCACATTTACCCACGAGGTAGGCCACCAACTAGGTGCTGGCCATACTTTCACTTCTGAGCAAGGCGGCTGTAACGGCAACGGTATGGAGGGCTCTGCTATAGAACCCGGTAGTGGTACCACTATCATGTCTTACAACGGAGCTTGTGGTGCAGATAATACCCCTATTTTCACCACTCCAATGACAGATTATTACAACCAACATAATCTGAAACAAATGCGCGCCGTAATCACTACTAGTGGTGCTTGTGGCACTACGGTACTGGGCCAGACCCCGGTACAACTGCCTAATATGGACAGACGCTATATCATCCCGGCAAATACTCCTTTTGAATTAGTGGCCGACGAAGCCACTAATACGGTAGCTACCAACGGTGCTCCGCTTTACAATTGGGAGCAAAATGACATTGGCCCAATCAACATGGTGGAGGCTAATGGCTCGAGCGCTACCTCAGGTCCGGTCTTTATGAGCATGCCACCTACCACAGATAGAGTACGTGTGTTCCCAAGGTATGCTCAGTTGGCTGATGGTCAATACAGTGCTTCAGGTGAGCGACTACCTACAGTGCAGCGCCTTATGCATTACAAAGTTACTGCACGTAGTATCGCTCAAGACGGTTGGGGTACGCATAATACCATCGAAGGGGATATCGTCATCAAAACTGTTCCCGGTCAATCTCCATTTCGCGTTCAAGGTGTAAATGATGTACCACCAACAGGCATGGAGCCCGGTCAGCAATATCCTGTAGTATGGGATGTAGCCAATACCTTAGAACCAGCCGACAGTATTATGACAGGTACCGTAAATATTTATATGTCTTTAGACGGTGGTATGTCGTTCCCTATCATTTTGGCTACCAATGTGCCCAACACTGGAAGCTACAATATTACGGCTCCCAACTATGCTACTTCTTCAGCGAGAGTAAAAGTAAAAGGTGTGGGCAACATTTTCTTTGATGTATCTCAGACGGATTTAAAAATAAATGGTACTGTAGGTGTTAAGGGTGTTAATATCGACAATGACATTACTGTGTTCCCTAATCCTGCTACCAATGTAATAAACATCAAAAATGAAGCATTTAATGGTGAGCCGATGAATGTAAGGATTCTCAACTTCCTGGGTCAGGAGGTATGGACCGGTTCTATGCATGCAGAGCAGTCTATCGATGTCGCCAATTTTGCCAAAGGCGCATACTTCCTCTATTTCAGAAGTGAAAACAGTGGCAAGTTTGGAGTGAAAAAAGTAATCATTCAGTAAGAATCTGTTGAATAAAATCAAAAAAGTGCATTAAAATGAAAATTTTAATGCACTTTTTTGATTTTATTCAACAGGATTTAAGAAGAATTTTTGTTACTTTGTTCTACTACTCCTCTGTGTAACTATTTCAATGCAATTTTTTAGAATGAACCTTGTGAAATCTATTGCTAAAATGGGGGTGCTGCTCTGTGCACTCCTCGCCGGTTCGGATGCCGTGGCTCAAATCATGGACGTAAAAGCATTACGCAACTACCAGCTATCCATGCCCCGCGTGAGTGCAGCTATGGCCAAGTATGACAATGTCCTACGTGCCGAATTTAAAAAGAAAAATCTTAACTATGATTCCAGCGAGCTGTATTTACGCTCCTTCAAGTCGCAAAACGAGCTGGAAATCTGGGTGAGAAATAACGATAGTGATACCTTTACCTTATTCAAAACCTATAAGATTTGTGCGCTCTCAGGTATTCTGGGGCCTAAGCGTGCAGAAGGAGACCGCCAGGTGCCTGAAGGGCTTTATTTCATTACCGATTTTAATCCCCGCAGCGAATTTTACCTGTCAATGTATGTCAATTATCCCAACTTCTCTGACCGGCTCCTCAGCGATCAGTCACGCCCCGGCGGTGATATATACATACATGGAGGCTGCTTCACTATCGGCTGCATGCCTATGACAGATGATGTGATTCAAGAGATTTACACGGTTTGCTTAAACTCTCGACTGAATGGTCAAACCAATATACCCATTCACATTTTTCCCACTCGCTTCGATAAAAATGGCCTTAACTTCCTAGGACGAGAATACAAACAAGAAGTACATAAGCAAAAATTCTGGGTAAATCTTAAGTCTGCTTATGACTATTTTGAAAGAACGCGCACCCTTTTACCAGTAATGTATGACCCTCAAGGGAAATACGTATTCTAATATTTTCTTGCATTTGCACATTCATGGACATTGAAATCTGGTCTATAGGCAAGGCTTCAGAACCGCATATTGAACAGGGGGTAAGCATTTATCTCAAGAAGCTTGCTCCCTGGATTAAGGTGGAACTCAACATCCTTAGCCTTCCTAAAAAACTTCAAACTACTGATGTATCTGCCACCATTAAGAATGAAGAAGCGCTGATATTGAAACGCTTACAAACTCATCATTACCTCATCCTACTCGATGAGAGAGGCAAAATGTTAGATTCTATTCAGTGGGCAGAGCAATTTCAACAGTGTATGAATATGGGCGTACGCACTATCGTAATACTTGTTGGTGGCGCATTCGGGGTGAGTCAAGCCGTGAAGCAGCGTGCGCAGCAGGTATGGTCACTTTCCAAATTAGTTTTTCCTCACCAGTTGGTCAGACTTATGGTAGCAGAGCAGGTTTACAGAGCCTACAGTATTCTAAAGAATGCCCCTTATCATCATAAATAGGTCGGGTTTTGACTTTCGACTTATTTCCGCACTTTGGTCCTTATTATCAGCCGAATAGATGACACATCTGTAACAAATGCTTTTTGAGGGAGGCGGGACTAAACTTATCGCGTAAATTTAGCATCGCGCTACATATGTCTGGCTAGTGAATGATACTTCAAGTGCTCCTATGGCGGCGCTATAGTTTGTTGCCATTCTGCGATGCAGCACACTGCATTATTTTTTTGTTGCCATAATAATATTGTAATCGTGGCATTGCTCAAGAAATCAGGTAACATTCCCACTCAATGGCTCCGATGGGTGCCAAAAAGCTAGTGTCTGGCCTAGGCTTCTTGTAACCGATAATGGCCAATTAACCTATAGGCAAACAGAACATCCTCTTC
>DATGQB010000031.1:0-4020 GCA_035304405.1 Edaphocola sp. | reverse complement strand
TTTATCTGAGCATTTTCATGCGCCGTGCTGATATTTTAAAAATAATTAGATGCGTCGCTGATGAATTGATGGAAACGCTGAGTTTTTTACTTAATTTTAGCTTATGCTTGCCCTTTTCTTAATCTAGATTATTTCCGCCGCTTGGATGGCAAGCTAATTTTGCAATAGTATTATTTTAATCAAATCTAAAAATGATAAATTATGAGTAACACTAAATGGGTATTAGACCCAACCCACAGCGAGATATTCTTTAAGGTAAAACACCTTATGATTACTAATGTAAAAGGTTTATTCAAAAATTTTGAAGCTAGTATTGAGGGCGCTGATTTTGAAGCTGCTCCTATTCGTTTGAATATTGATGTGAACTCTATTGATACCAATAACGCAGACAGGGATGCTCACCTGCGCAGCGGCGATTTTTTTGAAGTGGAAAAATTTCCAAACATTTCCTTTAAAAGTCAGCAATTGAAAAAAAATGATGAAGAATCTTACACACTTGATGGCGTACTCACCATAAAAGGTGTGAGCAGACCTATGAGCCTCAATGTAGCATTTGGCGGTGCTAATAAAGACCCTTGGGGTAATGAAAAAATTGGCTTTGAAGTAAGTGGCAAATTTAAGCGCTCTGATTTTGGCCTTAACTGGAATTCCACATTGGAAACAGGTGGCGTACTTGTGAGTGACGAGGTGAAAATGGAAGCAGAAGTGCAATTTGTAAAGCAAGTAACGGAGGAATAGAAAACCCTTAACTAAAGCCATCAGCTCAAGCAATGGACAGGAAAACCTTTTTAAAAATTATGAGTGTATTACCATTGTTAGGTACCGTAGGTACGCTAACAGCCCTGGGCAGAGCCAGTGAAAACTTCCCAGATACCGAAAAAATGCCGGTGTTGTTCTTAGGGCACGGCAGTCCTATGAATGCGATTGAAGAAAATGAATTTGTGAGCGGATTCCGAAAGATAGCGCAGAGTATACCTACTCCCAAGGCTATATTGTGCATCTCTGCCCACTGGGAAACTAAAGGTACAAAGGTTACGGCAATGGATATGCCACCTACCATTCATGATTTTGGCGGTTTCCCCAAAGAGTTGTTTGAGGTGCAATATCCTGCGCCGGGTAGTCCGGAGCTGGCCCGCATCACCCAATCCATGGTTCAGTCTACTCCTGTGGCTTTGGACGATAAATGGGGTCTCGACCATGGCGCCTGGTCGGTTATCAAGCATTTATATCCCAATGCAGATATCCCTGTCATTCAAATGAGTATCGATTATACCGCCAGCCCCCAACAGCATTATGAGATTGGGCAGCAACTTGCTGCACTCCGCAGAAAAGGTATTCTCATTATCGGTTCGGGCAATATGGTGCATAATCTTAGAGCTGTGGACTGGCAGAATTTCCATTTGGACAATCATGGGTACGATTGGGCATTTGAGGCCAGTGATAAGATGAAGCAATTTATATTAGAGGGCAACCATAAAGCCTTGATAGAGTTCAGAAAGCAGGGTAAGGCATTTGATTTGGCTATACCTACCCCCGAGCATTATCTGCCATTGGTTTACATCATGGCATTGCAGCAAAAAGGTGAGCAAGTGAGCATATTTAATGATAAGGCGGTGGCCGGTTCGCTTACTATGACATCTGTGAAGATTTATTGAGCTTATTTTTTTATAATGCCGAAAAATGTCATTTTTGTGCGGCTTCCACATAATGGAAGCCGCATCTTTTTATGAACGAATCGGTAAAGAAAAGGGCTATCTTATTTATTTTTATTACCCTGCTCATAGATTTCATAGGGCTTGGCCTCATTATTCCTGTAATGCCTGCATTAATTGGGGAAATTATGCACGTAAATGCAGACGAAGCTGCAAAATATGGCGGAACACTCATAGCAGCCTATGCCTTTACCCAATTTTTATGTGCACCGGTAGTAGGTAACCTCAGCGATCGATTTGGTAGACGCCCCGTTATTTTGATTGCGCTCCTTGGCTTTGCGTTGGATTACCTTTTTCTGTATTTCGCCCACTCTTTATCCATGTTATTTGTGGGTAGAGTCATTGCCGGGCTCACAGGTGCGAGTATTACACCCGCAAGTGCATTTATAGCCGATGTGAGCACCGGTGAAGATAGAGCAAAAAACTTTGGGCTTATAGGAGTGGCTTTCGGTCTGGGTTTTATCATTGGTCCGGTTATAGGCGGATTCTTAGGCCAGTACGGTGCCAGAGTACCTTTTATCGCTGCTGCAATTCTTTGTATTTTAAATTTTGCTTATGGCTACTTCGTTTTGCCGGAATCGCTAAGCAAAGAAAACCGTAGAGAATTCGATTGGAAGCGCGCGAATCCATTAGGAGCTCTGCTCAAGATGAGAAAATATCCCGACCTGAAGTGGCTATTGGTAGCTATAGTCTTGATGTATATGGCTTCGCATTCTGTAAATAGTGTATGGAGCTTTTTTACCAAATATCGTTTCGATTGGGACGAAAAAATGATAGGCTTGTCCCTGGGGGCGGTAGGGCTGCTCACCGGTCTGGTACAAGGATTGCTCATCAGATGGGCTATTCCTAAGCTGGGCAATAAAAAGAGTGTTTATCTTGGACTGTCACTCTATGCACTGGGCTTATTGCTCTTTGCCTTCGCCACTCAGGAGTGGATGATGTTTGTGTTCTTGATTCCTTACTGCCTGGGTGGTATTGGAGGTCCCGCTTTGCAGTCTGTCATTACCTCAAAGGTGGCTGCCAATGAGCAGGGCGAGCTGCAAGGCATCCTTACTAGTCTTATGAGCGGCACCTCTTTCGTTGGACCTCTTATTATGACCAATGTGTTCTCTTATTTTTCCGCTCAGGAAGGTGTCTTGTACTTCCCAGGAGCTTCATTTCTGCTGGGTGCACTATTCATGTCGCTGGCCGCATTTCTAGCCTATTATACGTTTACCAAAGGTAGAATGCACAAACATTAATCTCATTTTAAAACAGATTGTTCAGAACTATGAATCTGCAAATCGCTGTACATAAAGTAGGTAACAAAGCCAATGATGAAGGCTGTTATTTTTCCAATGGTCTGCTCCATGTTGATGAAGAAGTGGTAGAACTGTTGCGGGGATATTTTTTGCAGAGTTTCAAATTTGATACCTTATACGAATTCTATCACGAGACCGATGTACGCCTCAACGAGGTGTTTGTTTACGTATCCAACATACTTGAAGACCCCACTACGCTGCATGAGCAGTCTAAAGCGCTGGCCAAGCATCTGTATCAGTGTAGCGACCACCCTAAAATCAAAGTAGGCGAGCTTTATGTAGTTTATTTCGAAGCCTTTGATTTTAAAGGCGATACCTATCCGGCGGTGGGGCTGTTTAAATCTGAGCAGAAAGATATGTTTCTTAAGGTGCAGTCCAGAGATGATAACTTCCTCATAGACAAGCACGAAGGGGTAAACGTAAACAAGCTCGACAAGGGTGCCATCATCGTACAGACCAGCCCGGACCAATTGCAGATAGCTGTGGTGGACAATGCCAACAAACAAGTAGAAGCACAGTATTGGCTGGATAGTTTCTTAAAGGTGCAGCAGGTGCAAAACGAGTACTATCATACTCAGCAAACGATGAGTATGTATAAGTCATTCGTTATTCAAGACTTGCCAGAGCAGTTTGAAGTTACCAAAGCCGATCAAGCCGATTTGCTCAACCGCTCCATGCAGTATTTCAAAGAGAATGATTCCTTTGAGCTAGAGCATTTTGAGCAGGAAGTGCTGGCACAGCCTGAAATTATCGATCGCTTTGTTGCATACCGTCAGGAGTATGCCCAGCATTATGAGGTGGCTTTTGAGGAGCGATTTGATATTTCAGAGGCTGCCCTTAAAAAGCAAAGCCGCAATTATAAAAGCGTTATTAAGCTGGATAAAAACTTCCATATTTACATTCACGGTGACAGAAGCAAGATAGAGCAGGGTATCGATGAGGATGGTAGAAAGTACTACAAAATATTCTACGATGTAGAGCAGTAAGTTGTAGATTTTAATTTTTTT
>DATGQB010000030.1:0-3938 GCA_035304405.1 Edaphocola sp. | reverse complement strand
ATAACCACCTTGTCATATATGTTTAACACTATTGGTCCCAGCAAATGGAATAATAATTTTTTGAGAGGTATAATGACGCATACCACGATAGACGGAGTTGTGCTGCTTAATAAAGAAAAGACATTTTCAATTGGGTTAGGTCAAGAAATCGGAATTCATACCCCTCTAAAAGAATGGATGGTATGGTATAATCGCATTCAAATGGGATATAGCGCCGGCGGAGGATTTATTCGATACACTTTTGGTGGTCAGAACCAACCAATCAACACTAGAGTCGACTCTACTAATATCCCAAAGCAGAACTCGCCATACATATATCAGCATCTTGTAAATCCACTTCGCGGATTTGCCATGAACACTATGGCTGGCAACCAATATTCCATTTACAACTCAGAACTATTTTTTCAGCTGTTTGACAACGGTATTTTTAGAATCAAGAGCAAATTCAACTTTTTGAACTCGCTTCAGTTAGGATTATTTGTGGATATTGCGTACGCTAAAGAAAGCTTTGAAGAAAACTTATGGGAAAGAAGAAATTGCCTTGGAATTTCGTCCAGAACTACGATAACGAATTATCCAATAAGAATCGACCTTGCTTTCCCTTATTCATTGAGAAACAAACCTATGATTCACGTTAGTCTCACTTTATAGGACAGTGACCCATTTTGAAATTTCAAAACGATTTTAATCAAAAGGATACTTCCAATCTAGGTAGGATTGCGCTTTAGCTTGCTTCCTTCTTGTCGGGACAAAATCGGCAGCACTCGATTGGCGTGAGGGGCAGTAACGTAAAGCCCACAGCAGCGCAAACAAGCCCCGAAACCACGGGGCAGGTCGCTGGTATTATCAGACTCATCATCTGTACCCTGCTACATACTGCGCTGCGAGGACTTGTAGTGTATGACCCGACCCGCCGCACCAAGCTGGCTACTAGGCTTAAGCAGATGGCCGAGCTAGACTACTATTGCTGCTGAAAGCAGGAAGCATAGCGGCGGGGCACGCCCTAATAAAAAACAGAAAGGACTAAAGTTTGGGGCAAGAGCAGCCTAACCGATGGGGCATTATCAGGGCAGCTTTAAGCTTGTTTTTTGCCTGAATACATATAAATATCCCTCAAAAAAACTACATTTGCATACTTAAACTTGAGGAAGACTATGCAGTTTTTAGATTTTGAAAAACCGATTGAAGATTTGACACAACAGTTGGAGAAGATAAAAGCCCTGGCTGAGAAAAATAATGTGGACATGTCTGCTTCAATCAAAGAACTGGAGCGCACTATTGCCAATACGAGAAAGGAAATATATGCCAATCTTACGCCATGGCAAAGGGTACAGTTGAGTCGTCATCCTGAGCGTCCTTATACGCTATACTATATATCGCAAATCTGTGATAAGTTTACTGAGCTTTTTGGCGACAGAAATGTGGGGGATGATAAAGCCATTGTGGGTGGCTTTGCTGAGATTGATGGACAATCTGTAATGCTTATTGGTCATCAGAAGGGCGTAAATACCAAACAGCGTCAGCTGCGCAACTTTGGTATGGCCAATCCTGAGGGTTACCGCAAAGCGCTGCGCCTGATGAAGCTGGCAGAGAAGTTTAACAAGCCTATTGTAACGCTTATAGACACTCCGGGCGCTTATCCCGGTCTGGAAGCAGAAGAGCGCGGACAAGGTGAGGCTATAGCCCGCAACTTGTTTGAAATGGTGAGCCTGAAGGTGCCTGTAATATGCATCATCATAGGTGAGGGAGCCTCTGGCGGTGCTTTGGGTATCGGCATTGGCGACAAAGTGGCTATGCTGGAGAATACCTGGTATACGGTTATCTCTCCTGAAAACTGCTCTACCATCCTATGGCATAGCTGGGACTACAAGGTACAGGCCGCCGAACAATTGCACCTGACCTCAAAGGATATGTCTTCGTTTGGACTGGTGGACGATGTAATACCTGAACCTGAAGGTGGCGCGCATAACCAACCTGAACAAATGGCGCAAACCCTTAAGGAGTATATACTGAAAAATATAGCCGCCTTATCTGCCCTGACAGCTGAAACCCGTGTGCAACAGCGCATTGAGAAATTCTCAAACATGGGTGTGTATGACGAGGCATAAGCATATTTTATTGATTATCAACTAGCGCGCTACCCTTAGGGTAGCCGCTTATATTTTATTCGTTTACCTAAATAATTCTTAGAAGCATTATGAATTTCAGGGGTGTGGGTGTGGCTTTGGTCACTCCTTTTAAATCGGACAAAAGCATAGATTTTGAAGCTCTGCGCAGACTGGTGGATGAGGTGATAGCCGGAGGGGTGGACTTTCTTGTGGCCCTAGGCACTACTGCGGAAACGCCTACGCTCAATGCTGATGAAAAGCTGGCTGTGCTGCAATGTGTTATAGAGCAAAATGCTCAACGCAAACCTCTGGTAGTGGGCATTGGTGGCAATAATACTCAAGAGGTGATAGCCACTATCAATCGCTACCCTATGGAGCAGGTAGATGGCATACTGAGTGTGGTACCTTACTACAATAAACCGGTGCAAGAGGGCTTGTTTCAGCACTTCTCTGCCATAGCAGCGGCTACAGATAAACCCATAATCCTCTACAATGTACCGGGCAGAACGGTGACGAACATGCTGCCGGCCACAAGCATACGCCTGGCCAAAGCGCATAAAAATATTGTAGCCATCAAAGAGGCTAGTGGCAATATGCCGCAATGTATGGAACTGGTGCAAGATGCACCTGAGGGCTTCTGCATACTTTCCGGCGATGACAATCTGGTATTGCCACAAATGGCTGTAGGTTTTCATGGGGTAATATCGGTGGCAGCCAACTGCTTTCCGAGATACTTTTGCAAAATGGTGCACGAGGCTATGCATGGCAATTATGGGGTGGCGCGCCAGCTGCATTACAAACTCTTGAAGGGTATAGACCTGCTGTTTGCGGAAGGCAACCCGGCGGGAGTAAAATATGCACTGCATAAAGCGGGCATCATGGAAAATGAACTGCGCCTGCCGCTCATACCTGTTTCTGAGGGCCTGCAAGCCCGCTTTGACGAGTATCTGGCCAATTTATAATTTTTCAAACCTAAACTTTCTTTAAACAGCATTGCTAGCATGAAGCAGCTTCCCAATTTTCTAACCCTATGTAATCTGGTAAGCGGATGTATAGCCATTTCGTTTATACTCACCGCTAATCCGCACTTGATTACCACCAATGGCGGCGAGGACTATTATCCCATATGGGGTTCGCCCAAGCTGATATACGGGAGTTATTTTATACTGCTGGCCGCACTCTTTGATGTGTTTGACGGCCTGGCCGCAAGGGCATTGAAAGCAGAAAGTCCTATAGGCAAAGACCTAGACTCACTGGCAGATGTAGTATCTTTTGGTGTGGCTCCGGCCATGATTATCTATCAGCTGATATGGATGGCTTGCATGCAAGAGCCTAAAGCTATGGATGCACAACCGGCCTTACTATTTATGGCCTTTATACTCCCTGCCGCTGCTGCATATCGCTTGGCGCGCTTTAATCAAAACAGCAAGGCTCAGTCGCAATATTTTAGTGGTATGCCCACACCGGCCGCCGGTATTTTTGTGTCGCTGCTGCCTTTTATGGTATTTTCTGAAGGTGTGATATTGCAAGGCTTGAGAGATGGTATTGCTTCAGCGCTGCAAAACAAATGGACACTGATAGGCATTACGGTCTTGCTCTCTGCACTTATGGTAAGCCAGGGACCTTTCTTGAAATGGAAAGCACCCCAACCGGGCATCAAAGGCTGGTGGGCTCATATTGCTATTATTGTTACGGGTATCGCAGGCTGCCTGCTACTCGGCACTGCCGGACTGCTCCTGGCTTTCGTGGTATATATTCTGGTGTCTAAAATGTATGCTTATCCGCAGCCCGCAAATCAGTAATGCAGGTGTCAAGAAATTATTAGTCAAG
>DATGQB010000029.1:0-5145 GCA_035304405.1 Edaphocola sp. | reverse complement strand
TTATATAAAATTATTCTTGCTTCTAATCCACTTCAATAGCTCAAAAACCATAATTTATTATGCTTTTTTCACTATTTTGTGGATTATTTGCCATAATAATTTTCTTTTAAATTCCTAATGCGTAATCTGGGTTAAATTTTTCCATCAAAGTGCTGCTATAATCTGGGAGCTCGGCTACATGCTGTAGGTGCGTGAGGGATTGTAGTGGAAAGGCCGACGCGGGGCGGCAATTGGCTCACACGAACCTTAACCTGCCAATTGCATGACTGAGCAACGAATGGTGACGCTACACAATACACCTTTGTGCCGCCCCGGGAGGGCTTGCAACGTAAAGCCCGACCCGCCGCCTGCTCTTTGAAGCCCCTAGCCTCAGCATTTGGATAAAACGCCAATGCACTTACAATCTTCCAATAGGGGGAACGGCGGGACACGCCCAATTAACTCAAGATGAGCACTTTCAGAAACGCTACTGCTGGTTTTTGGCCTCAAAACCAGCAAACTGGGATATATTTTATAGATTTGCAAGATTATTTATCTACTAAGCAACAAAATAGACAATGAACAAACGCTCAATAATCGCTGCTACTGCAATATGTATGACATTTTTTACCGGCAAGCTTTGCGCCCAGGTGTACGATGGGGGCATTCCGCTGTCGATACAAAAAGGACTGGAACATATAGCGATACCGGTGACACGGGCTCCGCTTCCCGACTGGGATTCCTATTTAAAAGAAGAGCGCCAGCAAAACCCTGAAGAGCTTTTTAGCAAGCCATTGATAGCCGGCATGTTAAGTCCGGTGCAGTTTACCTTTCCAGAATCGGGCATGATGACCAAGACTGCGGATGGCAGTTTGGTATGGCGGGGGGCAATCAGCATTGCTCAGGCTCCGTCCATAGGACTGTATTTTGAGCGTTTTTACCTGCCCAAAGGAGTAAAACTGTTTGTCACCAACGATAACAAAAAGCAAATTATAGGGGCATATGATTATCGCAACAACGATGCCTCCGGAAAGTTTGCCATAGATGTGCTGCAAGGCGACAAAATATGGATAGAATTGAATATAGACCCGAGTGTCCATCTCGATGCGATAAAACTATATATTGACCATGCCATGGTAATGTACCGAGGCATTGAGCATCTAAGACAGTATGCACTTAGCGATGAGCAGCCTATAGATGCTTATGATGAATCATTTAATGGTCGCTCCTCTATATGCACAATAAATGCTATTTGCCCGCAAGGCAGCGATTACAGCATCAGCCGCAGAGCTACAGTGCAGACTGTGGGTAGAAACGGCAACTATGTGAGTTTCTGCTCCGGAACCCTCATCAACAACACCGCCAATACAGAAAACAACTGCCGACCTCTGGTATTGACGGCAGCGCACTGTGAGGGTACCGGCAGCCTGAATCACGCCACCTTTGACCAGACCATGATTCGTTTCAATTTTGAGCGCCCGGACTGTAATGGCAGCAGCAATACCCTAGGCTCGAGTATGACCGGTGTGGATATTTTGGCTCGCTCTGCAATTAACGGTAGCTCTGCCGGAGACATAGACGGTGATTTTATGCTATTTGAACTAAGAAGGGCTATCCCTAACAGATATGAACCCGTACTAAGCGGTTGGAACCGGGCCAACAATATTCCGGTGCAGCATACTGCTCCCAAAAAGTTCATTGGATTCCATCACCCTGCCGGTGACAATAAAAAACTCAGCACGGCGCAGGAAATCAGCTCCAGAAGTACACACCTGCCGGGCATACAAGTTGACGGCAACCGCTGGCGCATCACTTATACGGTGGGATACGTGGCCGGAGGCTCCTCCGGAAGTGGTTTGTTTGACGGTGATGGCCATCTGATAGGCATTGCCTCTACAGGAACCCTAACCAACAATCCTGATAGCTGTTTGGTAAATAGTCTGGGACAGAGTGCCCAAATCATGCGTAGAGTAAACTATGCCAAATTATGGCATTCCTGGGATTACAACGTGGATGGCCCCGGAGATGATAGAAGACTAGCCCCATGGCTGGACCCCTTGGGCACAGGCGTGGAAGTACTGGGGCCCCTGCAAAGTTGCGTTTCAATATCGCAAAGTGAGAATAATGTATCTATTGGCCATACGGCTGATGCCTTTGACCAAGCAGTAAGCCTTGCCCCCAATCCTTCATTTGACGGCAGGGTAAACATTGTATATAACCTGGCGACCAGCCAGCATCTAGACATAATAGTGATGGATATCAATGGCAAAGAAATGAAGCGCAGCCATATCAGCAATGCTCTATCGGGCACACATCAGATGGATTGCAGCATGCTGGCTAGCGGCATGTACGTAGTGAGAATAATAGGCGAGCATGGGATTACCAACAAAAAATTGATGCTGAGCCATCACTAAAACCTGCCGGAAACAGTAAAAAGAAAAGCTTTGAAAATAGAATTTTTTGGCTACTGCAGGGCAGTAGCCAAAATTGTTTGCAACAAAGGTTTTTATAAGCAACAAATCGTTTGTAAATTGCAACACAAATATTTTAAAGTTCATAGCTAATGAAGAAAATACTACTAAGTATTGCCGCTGCTGCGCTGTTTCTTTTGCCTGCTCGTGCAGACGAAGGAATGTGGATTCCCATGCTGATTGGGAAAAACATTGAAGAAATGAAGGCCAAAGGCTTTCGATTGACTGCTGAAGACATTTATAATGTCAATAATGCCAGTCTGAAAGATGCCATTGTTCACTTTGGCGGTGGCTGTACCGGAGAGATGATTTCCGCAAACGGTTTGCTCATTACCAACCACCACTGTGGCTATGGTAATATTGCCAACCTTAGTACCGTTGAGAAAAACTATTTGGAAGATGGGTTCTGGGCTAAATCCTTAGACCAGGAGATACATGCACCAGGCCTTTCGGTGAAGTTTTTGGTAAAAATGGAAGATGTTACCAACAAGGTACTTGCTGCAAAAAAGAAGAAAAAGAAAACCGAACAAATACTTAATGAGCTCATTGAGCAAGCCAACGAAGGTGGCCGATACAGCTCACAAATCAGCACCTATTTTGGTGGCAACCAATACTACCTGCTTACCTACGAAGTGTTTACTGATGTGCGCTTAGTAGGCACGCCGCCAAAATCTTTGGGAAAATATGGTGGTGATACAGACAACTGGATGTGGCCTCGCCATACTGCCGACTTTTCAATCTTTAGAGTATATGCAGGCAAAGACAACAAACCTGCCAAATATTCTAAAGATAATGTGCCTTACAAGCCTAAGAAATACTTAAACATCAGCTTGCAAGGTGTGGAAGAAGGGGACTTCGCCATGATTATGGGCTATCCCGGACGTACCAACCGTTATGAAACCTCTTGGGGTGTGGACATGGCCGTAAACGAGGTGAACCCGGCAATCGTAAAACTACGTGATGCGCGCTTAGCCATCATGCGCAAGTATATGCGTGAAGATAAGGCTGTAAATCTGAAGTTAGCTTCCAGCTACGCTAGTATTGCTAACTATTGGAAATATTACATCGGACAGACTGAGCAGCTAAAACGCCTGAATGTGATTGCCGACAAGCAAAAACAAGAGCAAGAGTTTAATGCCTGGGCACAAAAAGACGGCAAAGCGTATAAAGATGTGATGGGCAATTTTGCCAAGACCTACGCTGCTTACCGTCCGTATGCCAAACAAAACGTGTATTTGAGTGAGGGCATTGCTGCACCAACCTTATCCAAACTGGCTGCAAGAGCTGTAACCATAAAACGTGCATTGGAAGCCGGCAGAAAAGATGATGCAAATAAAGCAGTACAAAGCATAAAATCATTGCGCAAATCACTGATGGAAAGCTACGTAGCCAAGGTGGATGAAGAAATTCTTGCAAAGACTATGGAAATGTACTATTTGGACATTCCGGCTAGTCAGCAACCCGACATTTACAGCAATGTAATCTTCAAAAAATACCCTTACGATAAGACAGATGCTGCATTTAAACAATACGCCGGCTATCTGGTAAGTAACACATTCCTACTGGATGAGAAGAAGTTTAACCAGTTTGTAAATGCACCAAATCTGGAAACATTGAAAAACGACCCTGCGGTAGCCTATATGGAAGCCTTTTTGAACAATCAGGATGAGAAGTTCAAAGAAAGGACTGACAAATACAACGCTGAAAAAACAGCTTTGGCCAAGGACTACATTGCAGGTCTGATGAAGATGAACCCCGACAAGAACTGGTATCCGGATGCCAACTCTACCATGCGTCTTACTTACGGTTCTGTAGCTTCTTATGAGCCGAAAGATGCTGTGCGTTATAATTACTACACTACCATGGAAGGTTTATTGGCGAAATATGTACCTGGTGATCATGAATTTGACCTGCCAAAAGACTTTATCACACTGGCAGAAGCAGGAGACTTTGGTCAATATGCTAATAAAGACGGCAAACTGGTAACTTGCTTTATTACGAATAATGACATTACCGGCGGTAACAGTGGTAGCCCTATTCTAAATGCCAATGGCGAATTAATTGGTTTGGCATTTGATGGCAACTGGGAGGCAATGAGTGGTGATATTGCATTCGACAAACAATACAAACGCACTATTGCGGTAGATATTCGCTTTGTGCTATGGATTGTGGACGCCCTCGGTGGTGCTCAAAATCTGATTGATGAAATGACATTAGTGAAATAAAACATTTCATAAATCATAGCAGTTCGCTATACCAATTATTGAGACAGTTGATTATTCTAAACGAATATCAGCTGTCTTTTTTTTAACAATGCTTCTCCCACTGCACGACCCTAGCTTCCCTCTCTTAATGACCGGCAGATTTTCATCTCATGATGCCGGCCTCGCATGTGCCCTTACATCATGGCCAAAGATTCCACAGGCCGCAGGGAGCCAAGATATAGTATTACTTGGGCATACGGATTATTTTGATTTTATTTGTACCCAAAAATTTTACACCCCTATTAGCTTTCAAAACAAGTTATAATCATACAATGAGAAGATTTATTTTGGCTGTCTGCCTGCTGACGCCCAATGTTCAGGCAAGCGCACAGCAGAAACAATTTACCATGCAAGAGGCTGTGCTGGGCCTAAGAACGAATCTTGCGGTGGAACAACTGGAACGTGCCCAATGGCTCGACCCTCAAACTTTG
>DATGQB010000028.1:0-10779 GCA_035304405.1 Edaphocola sp. | reverse complement strand
ACGGTGATAGCGTTGACGCCGCAGTGGGACACCACTGATGTCTCAGGATGTCATGCGCTGAGCTATGGCGGACGGTTATTCACTCGGGATACTATGTTTGTCGATACACTCGCTAATTATTTGGGTTGCGACAGTCTGTATCGTCTGACGCGTGTAAGGGTAGATACATTGCAGCCTTCCGTCATTCATACGGATACTACTGTCTGCAATGTTTTCTGGTTCAACAATATTTTGGTGCAAAAGGACACCACGTTCATCGATACACTCTTTTCTCTGCTCCACTGCGATAGCGTTTATCTATTCCGTCATATTCGCTTTGGCTCCATTCAGTTGGCATTGGAGGCTTCGCCCGATACTCCTTATCTGCTTGAGCCCTTTAGCCTGACGGTGACGGAGAGGCATCATCGCTCCTTTGAGGTGATGAAATGGATGCCCGCGGAGCTGTTTCTAAACCAAAATGCCGGTAATAAAACGCAATCACTCCGGCTCAGTCAGCCTACGGAGATTATGGTTATTGCGCGCTCCACGCATCAGTGCTGGGACACAGCCCGGATAGTCATACTGCCGCAGGATATAGACAAGAGCATTAAGCTGCCCAATGCCTTTAGTCCTAATGGAGACGGCCGCAATGATGTCTTTTTGCCCAAACTGGCTATAGATCGGGCCTATCGTTTCCGGTCCTTCCAGGTCTTCAACCGGTGGGGCGAGCTGGTGTTTAGTACTGCTCACAGCCAGCTGGGTTGGGATGGCTATCATAAAGGGCAGCCGGCCGAGCAGGGGGTGTACTTTTATCGCCTTCAAATCGAATTTGCCGACGGTAGTTTGCAGACAATTTCCGGTGAGGTTACCTTAATCAGGTAAACCATGCAACCTTAAGTGATTTTAATTTTTGGGCGTGCCCCGCCGCTTCATCACTTAAGATATGGAGCCCAGCGGGGCACTTCTAGTTTTCGTGCTATGCTGCTGCCATAGCCATGGCCGGCGGGTCGGGCCATACCCTCCAAGTCCTCGCAGCGCAGCGTATCGGTATTACAGTCATTAATGGACTTGGCGACTCCTTTTAGTTATTCATCTGCAGCTTGGAAGCCCTCTGCGCTGCTGCGGGCATTCCGGTGCTGTCCCTCACGCGCTTGTTGCAAGCTGTCTCCATTTCCTGTATAGCTATACGGCATCTTAATATGCCCGATTACTCTTATGCCGCCTGTTACTTTGGTGTTTAGATATGACAAAACCCCACAAGCCGCATTTAAGACAGTGGCTTGTAGGGTTGGGAGGGTAACATCTGGCAGTGCCCGATCGAAAATGCTACTGTATTATCAATTTGCCGGCATACCTTCTGCCTTTTTATCTTCAGTTCGGATAAAGTATTGCCCTTCAGGTAGCGACAGGGATAGGGTGATGGGGTGCTGCTCTGCTACCACCGGAATTTCCATCACTTTGCTCCCCAAAATATTATAAACCTGAAGCAAATAGTTACCTTTTTCCAATCCGCTTATGCTTACGCTGCCAAGGGTAGGGTTGGGATAAAGTCCCAAAGCTAGGTATGGTGTTTCCACTATGCTGGTTGTGCTATCCACATTCACATAAAAGCGATGTTCCGTAGTCTGTCCTGCGAATTTGGCCCTGAATTTCCATTCACCGGCGTTCATTGTCGCTCCTATTATTCCATTCCATATCCACCAACTCGCCACATAATAGGTATTGGGATTAAGTTGATGGGTCCAGCTGTCAAAAACGGTGTTATCTGGGGCTATAATTTCATACTCAGCGAGCTCATTATCAGACTGGTCGTGCATATACACGGCAAAGGTTATAAGGTCACCGGTTTGAAAGTAATTCTTATACTTCATCTCTTCCAGTTGCGGACAATTGGGCATCTCCGGTTGCGCGTAGTGCGTGGCGAGGTGGTTTATTGTGGGTTCAAAATATGGTTTTTGATCGGCCCACAAGCTCGGTAGATTATTACATGGGCCTTCAAAGGGGTCTCTGAGATTATTGGCCACATCATACATTTCAAAATGTAGGTGTGGGCCGGTGGAGTTGCCTGAGCTGCCTACGATACCCAAAAATTCGCCCTGTGTTACACTCGCTCCTATTGGTTTTGAGGTGAGGGAGTGTTTTTTCATATGTCCGTACCAGTAAGTATTGCCGTCAGTACCTTGAATATATACAGCGTTCCACTGTCCGCCGGTCATAGAGCAGCTATGGTCTGCATATCCATCATCTTTACCAACAATGGTTCCCCCTACGGCCGCAATGATAGCGCCCTTGTCGTTTTCCTGGAGTTGCTGGCCGAAGGGCCAGGTGAATATATCAATTCCGGCATGGTTGTAACCGGATGATAAATCATAGGAGCGGTTGCCGCAATTCCAGTCCTGAATTTGGTTGGGATAACTCGCATTATGGTCCACATAATTACTCACACCATATACACTGTTATAATTGAGACCATTGTGGGTGGTAACCGGCCATATCAGTGTGCCGGCCAGCGTCTGGTCGCCGCCACCAGATGCTGGTGCTGCCTGTAGCACACCAATTTTGATAAGGCTGTCTTTGTTTCTTGCCAGCATGGCATGAATTCTTTGGTATTCGGCCGCACTAATGCATTCGATTTTTTCGGGAGCATAGGAGCCTCCCTCCGCCGGTTGCTTGTTGAGGAGCTGGGCATGCAGCTGGCTGCAGCTTACAAGCAAAATTGGGGTTATTAGCAGTCTTCTCATCGCTGAATAATATTTGTTATTTGGCAAATGTATGAAGATTTGTTAGATATTTCACTGCAAGCAATGTGTAGTTTAAATAAAATGAATGTCTTTTAGTAGTTGTGATTTCCTTGTGTGAGGAAGAAAGTGAATATTAATCTACAGTAACTACGGAGCGTTATTAGTTGCTAATACTGGCAAGGGTATAGCAGCTCGATTACCCCAAGATGCTATATTTCGTTCAAGTAGTTGATTGCCGACCATGCCATCGCTCCTGTGCCTATGGCCAATGCCTTTTCGTCTATATCGAAGTTGGGATGGTGCACGGGATATGTGTATTGCTCATTAGCCGCATTGGTACCTAATCTGAAAAAGCAAGCGGGGACATGAAGGGTATAGAAGGCAAAATCCTCTGCAGTCATGCGCAGCGGCAATGATGCTACATTTTCTTCGCCCAGATACTCCTCGGCGTATCGGCGCACCTGAGCGTTGAGTGCCTCATGATTGTACAATGAAGGATAGCCGGGGGGAATGTGTACCTCGGCATTGCCACCCCAGATTAGAGCATTTTCGGTGGCGATACGTTTAATTAGTTCCAGAGCCTCATGCCTCCAGCTTTCGTCAAATGTGCGCAAAGTGCCGCGAATCCAAACCTCCTCAGGAATGACATTATTAACATGCCCTCCCGATACTTGACCAAAACTGAGTACAGTGGGTGTAAGCGGATTGCTTCTACGAGAGATAATCTGTTGTAACTGAACTATGATGTTGGCAGCAATGACTATAGGGTCCACAGTTTTGTGCGGTAGAGCGGCGTGCCCCCCTTTGCCCACAACACGGATGTGAATTTCATCTGCACTAGCCATATACTGACCCGATTTGAATCCAAGAGTGCCACTGGGCATTTCCGGATATACATGTAGTCCGATAATGGCATCAACCTTAGGCTGCTCCAAGGCTCCTGCTTGTATCATAAGACTGGCTCCGCCCGGGCTTTTTTCCTCACCGGGCTGGAAAATCAGCTTTACAGTACCTTTAATATGTTTTTTAAACTGCCATAGGATTGTAGCAGCGCCTAATAAACAGGTGGTGTGTGCGTCATGGCCGCAGGCATGCATCCGCCCTTCATGCTTGCTGCAATACGGCACCTCGTTTTTTTCGCTTATAGGCAGTGCGTCCATATCTGCTCGCAAAGCTAGGCATGGGCCCGGTTGAGCCCCCTCTATCAGTGCAATAATGCCCGTGCCGGCTATCCCTTTCTGATAAGGAATGCCCAACTTGTCCAGTTGGCCGGCAACAAATTCCATGGTTTGGAATTCCTCGAACGATAGCTCGGGGTGCTGATGTAGATGTCGCCGCCAGGAGCTAAGTTGCGGGAGCATCTCCCATGCTGCACCTTGTATTTTATCCTTCATGTACAGGTGTGAATTATCGGGCACTATCTGTTGTGTTATTAGTCTGAGGATTCTGTTCTTCAGGTTTTGGTTTTGGCGGAATTCGATTGTTAATCAAAGAAGGAACAACCGATGCCGGGTATGTTTTGCTCAAATGCCGGCTAAGCTCTAAAGCATCTTTTCTTGACTTAAAATCACCAACTCTGATTTTATAATAGGGCGCTTCATAGCTGATGTATGAACGAATAGCCGGAAAGCGCTTCATAAAGCTAACCTTAACAGCTCTTGCAGCCTCTCTGTCTGAACCGCTGTAAATCTGTACGCGGTAACCCTTAGAGATACTTGATACCCGGCGGGTGATTTTATAGGATTGACTGGTAACATGATTATTGCCATCCTCGTCCAGGTCGGACAGAGAGACAGCGTCGTTGTTTTGCTGGGCAAAAGCCGGTGTACAGAGTGCTCCTAGGGCTACGACTGCAATCGCCAAACCGAACTGTTTTAATATCGATGATGCTTTATGCATAAATCATTTATTTTTAAGAGGCATTACTCAAGGGTAATTGCGATAAGACACAAAATTACAACTTTTGTACTTCTCGCATAATTTGCAATCCCGAAGAGGTACCGATGCGCTCGGCTCCAGCTTCTATATATTCCTGCACAGCCGCCAGTGTGCGGATGCCACCTGATGCTTTTATTTTAATTTCCTCTGGCAGAAGTTTACGCATCAGTTTTACCGATTCAATTCGTGCTCCTTTTTCCGCATATCCGGTTGAGGTTTTCAGAAAATCTACCTTGTGGCGGGCATAGAGTTCACAAGATTGAATTATCTCTTTATCGGTAAGCATGCCACTCTCTATTATTACTTTGACGCAACGCTCTGCCAGTCGTATGGGTTGTAGGCAGGTATTAATTTCTTTGCTCAGATAGTTCCAGTCATCATTCTTCAAGGCAGCCAGGTTATGCACAAAGTCAAGTTCGTCGGCGCCGTCGGCAATAGCTTGCCTCACCTCTGCCAGCTTAGCTGAGGTAGAAGAATAACCAAAAGGGAAACCAATTACAGTTGCCACTTTTACATCGGTATTGAGCAGTATTTGCTTGGCCAGCTGTACATAAAAAGGTGGTACACACACGGCCGCAAATCCGTACTTTTTGGCTTCAACACAGAGCTGGTCTATGGATACTGCAGGCGTGGTGGGTGCAAGAATGGTGTGGTCGATATACTTTTGAATTGCTTTCATATCTTCATGGGTATTTTATTCATTGACGATAATCGAGATATAACTTGGCGCATAGCCGCCCCAAACCCCCAAAGCCCCATTACTGATATTGGAGCTTACTTTTATTGGCGTTGAGAATGGGTTTCCGGTAGTGCCTACAGAAAAATCAAGTGTCTGCCAAAAATCATAGGTGCCTTTGTCAATTGCAGAAAATTTTAGTGTAACGGTGTCTCCAGGGATAAAAGCAAAACGATCTATGGTAGTGGCTGTGTCCATAGGATTGACAACATTATAGAAATCAAGCTCTATACTGGTTCCATTAATGATAGCATCATCCATAGTGGAGAACCGACCCGCGATAAAGGGCCTGCTGTTTTGCTTAATAAATACTCGGTAGCGATTACCAAGCTCTACTGGGTCGGTATATTTAACCACCACCTTACGATACTCCGGATGATCCGCTACCGGTATATCAAATGGTGCAGCCCATATACTGTCCATATCCACAGGGAAAGGAACATAAGTGGTGGATTCATAATGTGCTCCATTGTAAGCAATTTTCAGTTGGTAGGACTTCCCGGATTCCCCAACAAAGCTGAGGTCGGCAGAATTGGCCGTGTCCACAGAATAAAACTTGTACAAATTTCCAAGCGTATCTATAGCATATTCGCGCAGATTTACGGTGCGGGAGCCATCAGACACTGTGATGGTAGCCCCACTGATGAAGGCATCCTGCAGGCTTCCTAAGTCTAGCGAGGAAAAGAAACCGAAACTTTTTGTAAGCGATACCACCGGTGGCAGGCCTGTTTCTATACTGCCTTCTACCACCAGCTTTTCAGAAACCGTGTCCGCAAGGTTAAAACTTACCTCTTTCTCGCAAGAAAGTAGGGAAAGTAAACCTAAAGCAGAGATCGTATAAAGAATCCTTTTTTTCATATTATATGGTTATTGGTCTGCTGCTGAGCGTTGCGTAAAACACTGATACAAAACGATACCGGCGGCGACGGATACATTTAAGGAGTCAAACTGTTCAGACATGGGGATGCGCACCAGATGCTCCGCATGCTTTAAAACGTAATTGCTCACTCCGGTATCCTCTGCGCCCATGACAATGGCAATAGGCTCATGCATTGGAGCCTGCGCCATTTCTTTGGAATCATTAAGTGTGGTGGCTACCAGCTGTATGCCATTAAGCTTTAAGATATCTACAGCCTGTTGCACAGACGGAACTCTGCACACTGCAATTTTTTCCAAAGCCCCTGCTGAGGTTTTAATCCCCTCTTCTGTAATTGGGGCGGTATTAGAGCTGGGCAATATAAGACCATGCGCTCCAAAGCAATATGCCGAGCGTGCAATAGCCCCTAAATTACGGGTATCGGTAATTCCATCCAGCAATACGAATAAGGGAGTCTCACCTTTATCCACTATCTGGTCTATAATCTCTTGCAAATCATAGAATTTTACAAGGCCGGCAATAGCTACCACGCCCTGATGGCTGGCTTGGGTCAGCTTGTCAAGCTTTTCAATCGGCACATAGCTCAGGGATATGGCACGCTGTTTGGCCAAATGCTTAATTGTATTAAGCTCTTCACCCGAAGCCGTTTTCAAGATGAAAATCTTCTCTATGTCCGCGCCGTGTTTAAGCGCTTCTATTAGCGGCTTTCGGCCGATTATCAACCGACTTTTGGGTACGCTGGTCTTTTGAGACCTGTAATGCTGTTGTTTCAATAGTTTATGTTTAAAGACTTAGTTTTTGCAGCCTGATGTACCTTCAGAAGGCGCAGCAACTGCAAATAGACTGTGTAAAAATCCTTGTTCTGAATTTGTTACATAAATTACATAAACAAAATCAGTTGCTTAGATACAGGTTTAGAGCGCTGCATCCCGCTCCGCAAAATTACTATTCAATACTATACCTCCGGTATAAAAATATTGTAAACTTTGCCGGGCTTAACGGTAAGGGATTTTGCCCTAAGCCATTGATTGGCAATTTTTATTTGCTGATAGGTGGTGCCTTGCTGTTTGGCCCAGGCTGCAAGGTCGGGGATGCTGCTCGTTACTTGTACGGTACGCCCTTTAATGACAGGGTAAACATCACTTTTGTCTAAATGAAATCCATATTGTTCCGGATTGCCGATGATTGTCTTTAAAGCCAGAATTCTGTAAACATATCGGTTGGTTTCCTCCGGTAGCAGCAGATTGTAATAGTTACTCTCGTATTGCTCCTTGCTATAATTGCTATATCCGCCCATTCCCATATTATAAGAAGCCGCGGCAGCGGTCCAGTTTCCGAATCTTTGATAAGCTTGCTTTAAATACTTACATGCTGCTAGGGTAGAAGCTTCCAAATCGTAGCGCATATCTACCTCATCTGTAATTTCGAGGCCAAATTGAATGCCGGAAGCTTTTAAGAACTGCCAGTATCCGGTGGCTCCGGCTTTAGAAATCTGATTATATAGTGCACTTTCTGCCACTGCCAAATATTTGAAATCGTCCGGCACACCCTGTTCTTTCAATATGCGTTCGATAACTGGGAATGTTCTGTGCGCCAATTTTAAGATATATAAGGTAGAGCCATGCATATAACAATTGATCAATAGCTCCCTGTCTAGTCTCTCACGCACATCCCAGCGCTTGAGCGGTGCCGGCTCTCCCGCGAAGGAAATGGCGGCGGGCAATTTAGGTGGGGTGATTTTTGTGTTCTGCAAGGGCGTATGTAGTCTTGCCGGTGCAGTAGGTTCGTTGTCAAGAAAGGTTTCAGACTGTATCTGAGCCGGTGCAGGACTGGTAGGTTTCTTTTTAGGGCCTGCAAAGCTTAGATGGAATAATGAAACGCCGAGTATTGTTAAAGCAGTTTTGTTCATAGTTTGTGTATTTATAATGCGAAATTAATGCTATTGTGTGCATCCACTCGCAAGATAATAAAGATAAAAGATAATATTCTGTTAATGAGTAAGGATAAATTTATAATGGAGAGAGCAGAAAGTCTTATCTTTGCCGGTTAAATACGCAACGCTAAGTTAAATAGAAAATAGTTACAAAATTATATGACAGACACACAAGCAGTAGATGCCCCAATTGCTTATTTACTACTCGAAGACGGTACATTATTTAAGGGTAAACCTTTTGGAAAAATTGGCACATCAGGAGGTGAGCTTTGTTTCAATACAGGGATGACCGGTTATCAAGAAGTGTTTACAGACCCATCTTACGCGGGGCAGATGTTGATTATGAATGCTGCTTATGTCGGTAACTATGGCGTAAATGAGCAGGAAGTTGAGTCTGAGAGTGTAAAGATTAAAGGCCTGATTTGTAAAAATATTACCTCTCGCTTTTCGAGAATGATAGCCAAAGGCTCACTGAGTGATTATCTGATTGAAAATGGTATAGTAGCCATTCAGGACGTGGATACCCGGGCGCTGGTGCAGCATGTGCGTACTAAAGGTGCTATGAACTGTGTCATTTCTTCTGAAATTAGTGATATAGACGAGTTGAAAGCATTTTTGGCACAGGTGCCGAGTATGAAAGGACTGGACTTGGCTTCTAAAGTGAGCACCAAAGAGGCTTACACATTTGGCGATGAACAAGCACCGCTAAAAATTTCGGTTCTGGACTTCGGTGTCAAGCGCAATATGTTGCAATGTTTCGCCGATCGTGGGGTATATGTAAAAGTATTTCCATGCACTGCATCAATCAATGATTTATTGTCTTTCGAGCCGGATGGTATATTTGTATCTAACGGCCCCGGCGACCCTGCTGCAATGGACTATGCCGTAAAAACTGTGAGAGACATACTAGACAGTGGTAAGCCCATGTTTGGTATCTGTTTAGGACATCAACTTTTAGCACGAGCTAACGGTATCAGTACCTACAAAATGCATCATGGACACAGAGGGCTCAACCATCCTGTAAAAAATCTTAAAACAGGCTTGGGCGAAATTACCACGCAAAATCACGGTTTCTGTGTAGATGAAGAATCTGTAAAGGCCAATGCGGATAAGGTGGAGGTAACACACATCAACCTTAATGATGGTACCGTAGAGGGTATAAAAGTGGTTGGAAAACCGGCCTTTTCGGTACAGTATCACCCCGAAAGCACACCTGGTTCTCATGATTCAAGGTATCTTTTTGACGATTTTCTGAATCTGATTCGCGAACATAAAAAGAACTAGTGTAAAATTTTATTGCCCCTTTACATTTTGTTTAAATTTTGAAGCATTCATGGATAAAATTTTAGTAATTGGTGCCGGTGGTCAGATAGGTGTGGAATTGACATTGGCACTTCGTAAAAAATATAGTAATGAGCAAGTAATTGCCTCTGATATCAAAGATGCTCACCCTTTACTACAGGGTACCGGCCCTTTCGTGCATCTAGATGTAATGGATAGCAAAGCTGTGGCTGAGCTGGTGAAGAGCGAGAAGATTACTCAAATTTATCACCTGGCTGCTATTTTATCTGCTACGGGTGAGCGTAACCCGCTTTGGGCTTGGGATATCAATATGAGAAGCTTGCTCTCCATTCTGGATATCTGTGTGGAACATAAAGTGCAAAAGCTTTACTGGCCTAGTTCTATTGCAGTATTTGGTAATACAACTCCAAAAGATGATACTCCTCAAAAAACAATTGTAGAACCTACAACGGTATATGGTATCAGTAAGTATGCCGGTGAGCTATGGTGCCAGTATTATTTCAATAAATATGGTTTGGATGTGCGCAGCTTGCGCTATCCTGGTTTGATTAGCTGGAAAGTATTGCCGGGTGGTGGTACTACAGACTATGCAATAGATATCTACATCGAGGCTTTGAAAAATAAAAAGTATGAATGCTTCTTAAGCGAAAATACTTATCTGCCTATGATGTATATGGATGATGCCATCCGTGCTACTATTGAGCTGATGGAGGCGCCCAAAGAGGCTATTAAAAACCGTATGTCTTACAACCTCTCTGCTATGAGCTTTGCTCCGAAAGAGATCGCAGAGGCTATTAAAAAGCATATTCCTGATTTTGAAATTACTTATGCTCCTGACTATCGCCAAGCGATAGCAGATAGCTGGCCTTCGAGCATTGATGATTCAGAAGCGAGAAAAGACTGGGGCTGGCAGCATCAATACGACTTGGAGTCGATGACCGCAGAAATGCTGAAAATGTTGCAAGCATCTGTTGCGCAGGTAGGCTAATAATTTTCCATTTTTTAAATCTATTCTTAAAGGTCGCAGGATTTACCGGCGACCTTATTTTTATGGAAGTAATTAGCTGCTATTTCATACTTCCTGCACTAGTTGGGCCCGATACGCTCTACATGCCTTAATTATATAGCACTGTTTCAACCCAGATTACGCATTAGACTCTTTATATAAAATTATTCTTGCTTCTAATCCACTTCAATAGCTCAAAAACCATAATTTATTATGCTTTTTTCACTATTTTGTGGATTATTTGCCATAATAATTTTCTTTTAAATT
>DATGQB010000027.1:0-8718 GCA_035304405.1 Edaphocola sp. | reverse complement strand
ACGGCAGCAGAAACCGGCTTATGCCTGCATGCCCAGTACACTATACGGCCTTTTGCCCATAAAGAGGCCAACCGCATTGTAAGTTTTTGGGGCAAAAGCAGCTGCCCCAAGCCCCTTCTGCAAGACATCTGTATCTATCAGCCCGATAAGACCTACACCCCAGAGACTAAGGCCCTGCTGCAAGACTACTATCTGCATCTTTAGGCTGCTAACTGCATAAGCCTTAAACCCAGATTACGCATTAGACTCTTCATATAAAATTATTCTTGCTTCTAATCCACTTCAATAGCTCAAAAACCATAATTTATTATGCTTTTTTCACTATTTTGTGGATTATTTGCCATAATAATTTTCTTTTAAATTCCTAATGCGTAATCTGGGTTAAATCTGCTGCACACACCTTATGCATATGCCCATGCTGCACGAAATCAGATAAAGCTCTAGCATTGGGCGAAGAAGGCGAAAAAGATTTGCTAAAAACCTTCCGACAAAGGCATATGGCCGAATTAAATCTTAAGGAATTGGCCGAATAGCTATAATTTTGAGCCTCAATATGCCTAAACAAATGGAGGAATATAAAGCCATTGACAATGCCTGGCTGCAAAGGCCACTTATAATAAGCGGTCCGTGCAGCGCAGAAACAGAAGTACAAGTATTGGCTACGGCTCAGCAGCTGGCTGCTACCGGGCAGGTACATGTATTCAGGGCTGGCATCTGGAAACCCAGAACCAGACCAGGTATGTTTGAGGGCGTGGGCAAGATGGGCTTGCCATGGCTCCAAAAAGCAAAAGCGCTTACCGGGCTACCCATGGCTGTTGAAGTAGCTACTGCCAAGCAGGTAGAGTACGCTTTGCAGCACGACATAGACCTGCTCTGGATTGGCGCACGCACAACGGTAAATCCTTTTTCGGTACAAGAGATTGCGGATGCACTCCGCGGTCTGGATATTCCGGTACTGATAAAAAATCCTATCAATCCCGATATAGAACTATGGTCGGGAGCTGTAGAGCGCATAGCAAGAGCTGGCATCAGACGATATGGACTGGTACACAGAGGGTTTAGTAGTTATGGCAACACCGAGTTCCGCAATGCTCCTATGTGGCATCTTGCCATTGAGATGAAGCTGCGCTACCCCAACATTCCTATGCTCAACGACCCTTCTCATATCTGCGGCCGTAGAGACAAGCTACACCATGTAATGCAAAAAGCAGTGGACCTTGACTATGACGGCCTCATGATTGAAAGCCATATATGCCCCGATAAGGCATGGAGCGATGCGGCACAGCAGCTCACGCCCGATGCGCTGATGCAACTGATGCAGCAGATAGTCTGGCGCAAAGAGCATACCGAATCTCCATCATTACACTCTCTGCTGGATGAGCTCAGGCAGCAGATATCACAGCTAGACGATGAGCTGCTCGAAATACTAAGTAAACGTATGCAACTGGTACAGGAAATAGGGAGATATAAGAAGGCAAATAATTTAACAATTCTGCAAGCGGGTCGCTGGGCAGAAATCACCGAGAAAGCCATCCATAATGGCACTGCCAAAGGCCTAAGCGCCTCATTTATAAAAAATTTCTACGAAGCCATGCATATCGAAAGCATCGACCAGCAAAAGAAGATAATGGACGAATAGGAGCCGATTAAACCCAGATTACGCTATTTTAAAGCGCATAAGCCTGTAATCCAGTGCTTATGCGCTTTTCTCTATCAGGCGCTTCTCCAAGTCCAGAAGGCACATGCAAGCCGTGCTTAAAGAGCTGCGGCTTCCGGCACACGTTGTGGACTTTATGAGTTCCATTCACCTTATTGCGCGATACGCTTCAAATACTCCTCAGCCATTTTTTGGTAGAATGGTGTCAGCGTAGGCATGCTTTTACGGTATTGTTCCAGCATTTGCTGCTGCTTTTTAAGATATTCCGAAAGCTCTGCAGGCATTGGTCGAGGCTCATCTTTACCTGCTTGTGCACTGCGCTTATTGTCTTCCTCCTGCTCCTGAATAGCTTTTTCGGCTTCGAGCATTCTAGTCAGAATCTCCTTATTGCGCGTGAGTAGTTCGTCTATGTTTTTACGGAAGACTAAATCAGTTTCCATTTTGTCCATAGCTTCCTGAATAGCTCTTATTTCCTTGGCTACCGAGCCGCCCATACCTTTACTGTTCAGTAGCTGCATAAGCTCTTGCATTTGTCTGCGCAGCTGAGCCTGCTGCTGTGCCAGGCGGGCTATTGTTTCTGCCTGACTTTCCCCGGCATTATTATCGCTACCTCCGTTTCCTCCGGAGCTACCTTGTCCCTGGCCCTGCCCCTGACCGCCTCCTTGCTGGCCGCCAGGTGCTGCACCTTGCTTCAACTGCTGCATGCCCTGTCCCATCTGCTGCTGACCGGTAATGATATCCTTCATCATACCCGAGCCGGTACCTTGACCTTGCCCCTTCCCTTTCTTAGGCTTCCCTCCGGAGCCGCTGCCGCTACCTCCTTCCATTTGTTGCTGTATCAGATTGGCCAATAGCTCATTGAGTAGCAAAGCCAGGTTATTGGATGCAGTCATGGCATACTGCTGTCTGGAAAGTGCTTCATTGAAATTGCGCGCCTCCATTCCCCTCAGGGCTCTCGCTATTGCCTGATCCAAATCGCTGGTTTCTTTATTGATGGTAGCCGCAATCTTAAAAATACGTTTACTCAATGCAAACAGGCTATCCTTAATCATTTCAGTATTATGCTTCAAGCGGTTTTGCTCCTTCATCAGCGCTTCAAACTGAGCGCTATTGCCATTGCTGCGCTTAAGCCTATTGATAAGCTTTTCTTGGTCGAATGAGAAGCGTATAAGATTGGTGAGCAATTGTCTCGTAGCCTTGATGTCAATATCTATTTGCTCCATCTCCATATCTCCTGACATCTGCATCAGCTTTTTACTCATCTTAGCCAGTTTGTTTTTGGCATTTTGCTGAGACTGCTGGGCCCCCGACCTATTGTTTTTTTGCAACTCATCTCCGGCCTTTTCCATCTCATCAGCAGCATCCTCTCCGTCTTCCATTACATCCTCCAATCCTTCTGTGTTTTGAGGTAGTTCCAGATTTTCGTTTTGGGATTTAATGTCATCTATCTGCTTTTTCATCAGCTGCTCCAGCTCCTTCTTTAGGGCCTCTTGTTGTTTCTGGAGTTCGCTGTTTGCTTTAGCACCTTCGGCGGTTTGCTCTTGCAAGGCATCCTGCTTTTCAGCCAATCTTTCCAAATCCTTTGCAAGCTGCTCTATGTTCATTTGCATTTCCAGCTTTTTCATCAGTTCCTGTAAGCGCTCCATATCCATTTGAAACAGCTTGTTCATCTGTTCCATTTGCTGCATTTGTTGTATCTGCTGTTGCGGATTTTTTTGCTCCAGCAACTCTTGCAGTTTGCGTATCTGCTCCTCTAGCTGCTTGTCTTTCAGATTGTCTATTTGCTCTTTTAATGCCTCTTGCTTTTGTTGAAGTTCTTCGCTAAAGCCTTTGGTTTCTGACTGCTTTTGTTGCTCTTCAAATCGCCTTTTCAGATTTTCGAGTTGCTGCTTAAGCTGAAGATTCTTGTCCAGCATAGATTGCATCTTCTGCTGTCTTTCCCAGTTGTTCCCACCCTCATTTAGCAAGTCTTTTTGCAAGTTTTGATATTCCTGCTTAAGGTCCTCGGCTTGAGCAGCGCTGGAGCTTAGTCCGGCACGCATCTGCTCGGCATTTTCCTCCATAATCTTGTTCAATTCGGCCATATTAGGGGCTCGCCAGCTCTGCACCTGACTACGTCGGCTTTTACTGCCATTCACTGCATCATTATCCCAAGCTTCTACATAAAATTCTACCTGCTCGCCCGGCGCCAGCTTCAGGGTAGCCACATCAAAATAATGTGTGAAATGCACCAGCTGCGCACCCGACTTCAAGGGGCTCCGAACTATTTTCTTCACTTTTTTCTGATTATCCAAAATGTGATACACAAAATAACACTGACTGATGAGATAATCATCACCGGCAGTACCGCTTATCAGCATTTGCTGTGACAGAGTAGTATCCTTAATCACTTGAATATCTACCTGAGGATACTGGTCTTCTACTACAGTAACGTGGTAGCATAGCGAGTCCTTACCGGCATGTTTGGCATTACCCAATACAATACAATAGGCCTGACTGGCAAGGAAACGCATTGTGGCTGCAAAACGAGCACCTGTTTTGGCAAACTCTAGGCTGTCCTTACCTGTTATCAATTGCGCCTTGTCGGTATGCTCAGCCTGAACCCTCCACTTCACTGTGGTTCCTATCGGCACTGTAATGTCCGAAATCCCTTGGATCAGCTCATTTGCTTTCCCAGTATAGGCAGGATATTGCAATTCCATTTGCATGCCTTTCATCTCAGGCTTTTGCATCACGTCTATCTTATAGGCTTGACTATAATAGCCGGCTGCGTACAACCGAAAGTTTAGCGTCCTTTGTACCTTTTCGAAAGGATAAACAAATTGATTATCAGCCTGCCGCTTCATAGGCAGCTGTTCTCCATCTATATCCACAAATACTTCATCCGGAATTTTTTCACCAAGCAGTTGCACACGAAGCGTGAAATCCTGCCCCTGGAGCAGCTGATGATTGGGATTGAGCAATTTGAATGTAAAAGGTGCGGGCTTGGCAAAAAAAACAGAGGGCTGAGCCAAGCGCATTGCGCCTTCTGTAAAAATTTTGGGGGCTATAAAATAAATTAATCCACCCGCCAGCAAAGGAATGGCCAGCAGTGGCAAATACTTTCTATTCTGACTTAAATCTACCGCATTATTAAAATTCAATACAGAGAGCTTGCCCGCCTTTTGGTCTATACTAGCCGCTATTAGTTCTCGACTCTCAAATGTATTGGGCTCGTACTTCTTTAATTGCAGAAGATTTATCAATTTATCATCCACCTCGGGAAAAAACTGCCCCAAAATCTGAGCGGCCTGTTCATGACTGATGACCTTTCCCAGCCTTTGCATTTTAAGTAAGGGCACTATAATCCATGCTACAAGTGCCAAGGCGCCAACTGCAATGAGTATGGCAAGAATGGTCCATTTGATTTGAACAGAAAAATAAAAAAAGTACTCTCCTACCGTTACCAATAACACATACAAAAGAATACTGCCTAAAAAAATAAGACTACCCCGCAATAATTGATTGGCGTAGTACTTGCGTATAAAGGCATCCAGCTTATGTATAATAATCTCGTATTGGCTCATGGCATAAAGCTACAAAGTCCAAATATAACTTTTTTGCGCCAATCAAAAGTTGCCATGTTCTTAAAAAAATCATGACAGCCACTTCTCTAAAAAAGGCTGGAAATTGCTAGTGCCCTGGCCGATTACTGCTTGTTCAACAAATTGTGCAATCCACATAGGGCCGGCAGAAAAACCTTTGGTACCGAGTCCGTTGCAAATACCAATGCGCGGATGCTGGGGATGCCAGCCAATACAAGGTATTTGTCCTGCGGTGGTAGGCCTTTTGGCGCAGATATGCTCCAGTAATTCGTATGGTACTTGCAACCACTGGTTTAATACTTGCAAAGTATCTTCCCGCCATTGTTGATTCGGTTTCATATTATCATAGCTCCACAAATAATTGCTCCCGCACCAAAACATTCCTTCTCCCTTCGGCAGCAGTCTAAGTTTCTCATACTGATACATGCAAGTTTGAGGAAGTTCGGGAATGCGAAGTTTTAGAATATCGCCGCGATTTGTAGTAAATGGCAGCCCGGAAAAGTATCGGTCACTCATGCCCGCCACCCCATGGCAGAAAATTACGGCGCTGTATCTAGCATCTGCATAGAAGACCGCATCTGAGGTTACCTCCAGCGCATTATAATCGAAACGGGTTAAGTGCAGGCATCCTTTGTCAGCAATAAATTGCTTCCATAAACGGAGCAGCAGTTGATTATCCACCAAGGCTGTGCCTTCTATCATTCTGGCATTCGCTATATATTGAAAATAATTTGCGTAAGCGGCACCATCCGCGACATCTGCATCATGACAAGCATCAAAATGTAATATGGGCATATCGTGAAGCAGGCTAGCTCCTAATAATTGTGATAACTGGCCATACTTTTCCCGAGCAATGTCATACATCATCATTCTGCGCTTGATACCCGCTTCCGACTTGCCGGAATAAGGATTGAGCACGGCCCCAGAAACCTCACTGGCCGTAAATGCTTGCTCTTCGTGCACCACCATGAAAGGAACACCTTTTTGGAACAATTCGAAGCTTAATAATACACCTGCAATACCTAAGCCTACTATCAGTATGGGATAATCTGAATGCATAAAAAAAACCGACACAAAGGTCGGCTTTTTCAACAAAAAACTATTATTTCCATTTCTGAGGCAGCACAACGGGTTTGCCGTCTTTAAAATCTCTAAAATGCTTGTATTTTCTTAATTCTTCGTCCATAAACTTCGATGCATATCCAAACAGCAACAAATCATCAAGCCACCCCAATCCGATGATAAAATCAGGAATAATATCGACCGGAAAAATCAGATAAACCAGTACAAACAGAAACATCAGGAAGCGTCCCAAGGGCATACTGTATTTACCGGTAAAAAAGTCTTTCAACATTGGAAAAATAACATGAGCTTTGCTCAGCACCGCCAACATGCTTCTCATACGTTTGAAAGGCGTAAATACTTTACTTTTCAAGGCAGATTATTTTAAATAGTGAGATAATTAGACATAAAATTAAACCATTAGTTTAAAATGAAATCTTAAAATAGACAAGCGCTTGTAAGCTATTGTTAAAGCCTGAGCACGCTCTTGCTGATGATTGAATTACCTTTAACTTTGTTTCCAAGGCTCTGACTTTGAATATAATTAGAACAGAATATTATGAAGGCATTAAGAATAAGCACCCTAATTGTACTTTTTATTTCCCTATGGCAGTTTAGTACTCTGGCGCAACCAGCCGGCTTCAATACACTATCAGATGTGCATGGTCTGAAAACAGCATTGGCTACCAACGCGCATAGAACCAAAGACATCAGCAGTGATTTTGCTCAGACCAAACATATGAAACTGCTAAACGACAAAGTGCATTCAAAAGGCAAGTTTTTTTACAAACAAGCTGATAAAGTACGCATAGAATATACCAGCCCTTATCAATACCTACTGGTGATGAGCGGGGGAATGATAATGGTAAAAGAGAATGGCAAACTCTCAAAGGTCAATACCCGCAATAGCCAAACGATGCAAGCCATCAACAGAATAATGCTGGATTGTATGCGCGGAACTGTATTTGAAAATAAAGATTTTAGCGTAAAAGCCAGCCATTCCGCGCAACAATATCTGCTTACATTGACGCCGATTAGCAACAGTGTGAAAGGCTTGTTTAAACATATTGAAGTGTATATCAACAAATCGGACCTGCAAGTGAGCAAACTGGTAATGACCGAACAAGGTGGAGATTATACCGAAATGAATTTTAGCAATAAAAAACTAAACACCAGTATATCGGATGCGCTCTTTTCTGTTCGTTAGTGGATTGCTCCTTTGGGGCGCCTGTGCACCTACGCCCTACAAAGACTTGCGCCAAGTGGCTCCTACGGAGCATACAGGGCTATCTGACAGAGCTCTGAGCTACAAGCCCAGCTTTGACAAAGCCCTATATGAATGCGTGGTTGAAGGCAAAACACCACTGGGCAAAAAGTATCGCCTTTCGGGCCTTCTTTTCCTGAAGCAGTTTGAAGATGGAACAGACAGAGTAGTATTTCAAAGCCAGATGGGCAATACCTTTTTTGATTTTGGCTGGGACTATGAGGACCAATTCACTGTGCACCGAATCATTGCACAGATGGATAAGCCTGCGCTGATTGCCACCCTACGAAAAGATTTTGAATTACTATTATTCAAAAACCTTCCTGAACAGGCCAGCGGCTTTTATACCGATGGCAACTACCATTATCTTCGCTTTGAGCTGAGTAAGGGATTTGTGTATTACCTCTTTCAAAACCAGCAGATGCGCGGCATAGAGAATGCTGACGAGAAAAGGAAGGTTGTGGTGATGCAACTCAACGGAACTGCATCTGAGGCGCCAAGCCTGGCCTCTCATATTCATATTGCTCATCTCAGAGCAGGTTTCACCATTAGATTAACTAAACTTGAAAATGAAAACAGCAATGATGCTACTACAGAATAACTTTTACAGCATTCAGGCCTGCGCACAAACAGACAACATGATTGAAGCTCGGATTGCGATAAATGCCACACATGAAATTTTCAAGGGGCACTTTCCTGATAGACCCGTGGTGCCGGGGGTGTGTATGGTGCAAATAAGTAAAGAGCTGGCCGAAAAATGTATTCAACAACACTTACGCATAGCTGAAATAAGCCAAATAAAATACCTGAAGCCGATTATACCCGAGGAAAATCAGTACATTCAGGTGCACATAAGTCTGAAGGACGAACTGAATTTTAATGCCACCTGGACCTTAGGGCAAGAAACAGCCATGAAAATGAACGGGAAATGGCATATCATCTCTTAATAGTAAACCTCAGGCTTTATTTACTGCAATATCCTCACATTAACGACGGAGCCTAGATAATGACTGATTTAACCCAGATTACGCATTAGACTCTTTATATAAAATTATTCTTGCTTCTAATCCACTTCAATAGCTCAAAAACCATAATTTATTATGCTTTTTTCACTATTTTGTGGATTATTTGCCATAATAATTTTCTTTTAA
>DATGQB010000026.1:0-10697 GCA_035304405.1 Edaphocola sp. | reverse complement strand
TTTAAAAGAAAATTATTATGGCAAATAATCCACAAAATAGTGAAAAAAGCATAATAAATTATGGTTTTTGAGCTATTGAAGTGGATTAGAAGCAAGAATAATTTTATATAAAGAGTCTAATGCGTAATCTGGGTTTAATCCAAAAACTTCACCTGCCACTCAGGCTGGGCTAGCAAACAATGCTGCTGTTTGCCCATAATGCGATAGCGGTTATTGGCTACCAAACGATAAATAAAGTCTAACAAACGATTAGGGAGGCATTTACCGATAAGATACAGCCATCGGTATTTGCCTCCCAGTCGCTTTGCTATGCGTAGCGCTGCCTGAGCACTGTGATAAACTTTTCCGTTTTCGACCAGCACAATTCCCTCGGAAGTAAGTGCATGCTCCGTCAATAAATACTTCCCCAAAGAGGACTGCAAAGCTGCGAAACGAAAATAATCGTCTTTATCTTTCGCAATCAGCCACTGTACTGTGCGGTTGCACAAAGCGCAAACCCCGTCATACAAAATGAGTCCTTTATGTAGCGGCAGCTCACCCATTGCTATTTATTTGCTTCTATAGCAGCCAATGCCTGCTCCCAGGCCCAAGCTGTCTGCATCATGGTTACAATATCATGTTTAGGCACCCAGCCCAGTTCGGTTCTGGCTTTATTATTATTGGCATATACTTTGATTACGTCTCCCGCTCTTCTTGGTCCGATTTCGTAATTCAGTTTTACGCCAGACACTTCTTCAAAAGCTTTGATGAGCTCCAGTACGGTAACCCCCTCGCCAGTTCCCAGATTATAAACCTCACAATTGCTTGGTAGAGTCTGCTGTAATGCATGTTGCACGGCCAAGGTATGTGCATGGGCTATATCAGATACATGAATATAGTCACGTACGCAGGAGCCATCACGGGTATCATAGTCGTTTCCAAATACTGTCATAGATTCGCGAATACCGATTGCTGTCTGCGTCACGATAGGAACCAAATTTTCAGGGCGCTTGTTCATCTCACCTATTTGAGCAGAAGGGTGCGCTCCCACCGGGTTAAAATAGCGCAATAATACCACCCGATAATCAGGGTGAGCCTTAGCAAAAGCCTCGCAGATTCCCTCTCCTATTTGCTTGGTATGCGCATAAGGAGACTCTGCTTCTTTTAGCGGTGCAGACTCCGTTACAGGCAATTCATCCGCATTGCCATACACAGAGCAAGAAGAAGAGAACACTATATTTTTCACACCAAACTCTGTAGCCAGCTGCAAAATATTCAGCAGAGAACCGATGTTGTTTTGATAATACATCAATGGCTTCTCTACAGACTCCGGCACCGATTTATAGGCAGCAAAATGAATAATACCTTCTATATCGGGGTGGGCTTCAAACACGGTTCTGGCTTCAGACATAATGCTAAGGTCTGCAGTGTAATTAAGAATTTTTTTGCCTAAAAGTGCAGACACGCGTTCGTTCATTTCTCCAAAACCACGAGAGAGATTATCAACAGAAACTACATCATAACCATGCTCTACTAAATCTACGATGGTATGACTGCCTATATAACCACAGCCGCCGGTAACTAATATTTTGCTCATGCGAATAATTTAAATAAATATGTTTCCTTGCAAAGATAACAAGATTTTGAGCGCAAAAATGAATTGACAGGTACTTATTAGCATGGTTTTGCTTCATTTTTTGTGTAATCTCCAAAATATACCGAAAGTGGGATAACACAATACTTTTCGGCACGATTGAAAGTAATTAATCCCAGATTACGCATTAGGAATTTAAAAGAAAATTATTTTGGCAAATAATCCACAAAATAGTGAAAAAAGCATAATAAATTATGGTTTTTGAGCTATTGAAGTGGAGTAGAAGCAAGAATAATTTTATATAAAGAGTCTAATGCGTAATCTGGGTTAAACATCCTTGTGATGGCAATCACCGGCAGCGGGGGTATTACCCCGGCGAATTACGGCAGGCATCGCATCTTTAGTGCTTTTCCATTAAAATTGTACCGACAATAAACCAAAATGGCAGCCAATACAGATTTTAAACATTTTTTACCAATTTCTATCGTAACTTCCGACTTTTCATTTTCACACAATCAATTGTTTAACCTTAAAACTGTAAAACCAACAGAAGAACATGACCAAAAATCTCATCTTCTCAGGATTTGTGGGTCTATCGACCTTGGGAGTCCTCAGCATGGAAGTTCAGGCGCAGGTAACGCCCGAGCATGTAGCGCAAACCAAAGCTGTGATTAGCAGCGTTATTAACGAAGCCGGCAGCCATGTAGCTTATACCGTAAGTGTACCTGCCGACCCTAAACAAGAAAATGCCTACAGCCAGGCACACCTTTATGTGCTGAACAATCAAAACGGACAAAGTACTGCATTTTATAGTTCGGCAAGTGCGAGTCAGGTTACTTTCCGCCCCCAAAAAGGTACCATCACCTTCATAAGCCGAGGAGCAAATGATAAGACCAATGCCCTGTACGAAATGAGCCTTAACGGGGGTGAAGCAAAGAAAATCTTCACTTATTCTTCTAGCATCACTAGTTATAGCTGGAGCAACGATGGCGAGCAAATCGTTTTTATCAGCTCTGAAAAGGAACAACAAATTAAATCTCCAATCAAATATAGACCGAGATTTTTCGAAGAAGAATATAATAACAACAACGCTTATATAGTAAACATCAGCGCCAATGGTAAGCCACAAAAACTGGACTTGCAAGGAGGCTCTGCTTATATGGCGGTGTGGAGTCCGGACAACAGCAAAATAGCTATTTCTGTAGCGCCAACATCTTCCGTGGATGATAGCTATATGGCACAAAAGGTAAAAATCGTAAACACCAGCAGCCGGTCTATCATAGCCTCTATTGACAATGAAGGCAAATTAGGACAGATTACCTGGAGCCCGGACGGCAGCCGCCTGGCATTAGTGGCAGCTTATGACCTGAACGATCCTACCGATGGTTCGCTTCACATTGTAAGTGCACAGGGCGGCAAAACTCAAGTGATAGATGCAGACTTTAAAGGCAAATATGAGCAAATCAAATGGGCTGATAAAAATAAGCTTTACTTCCTGGCCAGCGAAGGTGTAGCCACCGGCATTGGTAGCATTATGGCAGATGGCACACAGCGTAAGTATTTATACAAATCAGAAACTACAGCCATTACCTCTTTTAGCGTAAATGGCAAAGGTCAGTTCTCTTTTGTGGCCAATACCCCTAGCCATCCGTCTGAATTATTTACATTTACGGCAGGCAAAAAGGCTTCTGCACCTCAGAAACGCACCGACAACAACCCTTGGTTGAAAGGCCTAAAACTAGGCAAACAAGAAGTAATAACCTATAAAGCCCGCGACGGGAAGTATGAGATTCAGGGCATGCTTATCTACCCTATCGACTACAAAGCAGGCACCCGAGTACCATTGATTACTGTAGTGCACGGAGGTCCGGAATCACACTATTCTAACGGATGGCTTACGGCTTACTCTATGCCCGGACAAATGGGCGCAGCTGAAGGTTATGCAGTATTCTATCCCAACTATCGTGGCAGTACCGGTCGTGGTACAGAATTTACCTACAGCAGTCAGGGCGACCTTGCCGGCGCAGAATTTGACGATATCGTAGATGGCGTTGACTATCTGATAGAAAAAGGCATCGCCGATAAAAACCGAATAGGTGTAACCGGCGGTTCTTACGGTGGCTACGCATCTGCATGGATGAGTACCTACTATTCAGACAGATTTGCCGCAGCGGTAATGTTTGTAGGTATCAGCAATAATATTTCAAAATTTGGCACAAGCGATATCCCTACAGAAATGCGCTTGGTACATGAGCGTGGCAATATTTGGGACAACTGGGAAAAACACTTGAAAATATCGCCTATTTACTATGCCGACAGAGCGAAAACGCCTATATTGATTATGCACGGAGCAGAAGACCCACGCGTGCATCCGGCACAGAGCATGGAGCTGTATCGTCATCTTAAAGTACGCCAGCCTGGTTTGCCTGTACGCCTCATCTTCTATCCTGGCGAAGGTCATGGCAATGCCCGTTCCGGCTCTAGATATGATTACAACCTACGCATGATGCAATGGTTTAATACTTATCTGAAAACGGGCAATCCTAAAGCTGAAATGCCAAGTCTAGATTTAGAATAAGCCTCAAGGCAATAAAAACTATGGGCGCTCGAGCATGTATCGAGCGCCCTTTTTCTTAATAGGCACTTTGAGCTAAAGATAATCCCTCTATTGCTTCTTTGCATATAAATCTTTTCTGGTACCAGATGCCACATTATAGCCAATTATCTCGACATTTGGCGAAACGAAAATAGTTCATTGAAAACTATGGTCCGCAGACAATTTGCTGCGCAAGGCAGCACTCTTCTCGCGGCCGAGAAAACTGCGCAGCACGCCACAATGCTGTTGTAAAATCAAATAAAAGTTGCTGTAAAAACTGCAATTTTGCAAAATTGCAGCTTTTACAGCAACTAAAGAATGAAAATTAGTACCATTGCAAAAAGTGGGGACAGAGTTGCTATAAATAATACAATTATGTAAAATTGCACAAAATCATACAATTTTATTATATTTGAGCTAAAAAATGGTAGCAGTATTAACCGGAGATATAATCAACTCAAGAAAAGTAAATACTGAGGATTGGCTTCCGCAGCTTAAAGACTATTTATCGGCAGTGACTGGCAATAGCCAGAACTGGGAAATATACAGAGGTGACAGCTTTCAGTTGTTTGTAAATATTGAAGAGGCTCTAAGCACAGCAATTTGCATTAAAGCATTGATTAAAACCAATCCTAAAATAAATGTACGCATCGCCATCGGAATAGGCGATATTTCGTTTAAAGGGAAAAAAGTTACGGAATCCAACGGAACGGCATTTATACATTCCGGCGAGGCCTTTGAACTATTAAAATACAATACTTTAAACCTCAAAACCCCATTTGAAGAAATTGACGAATACTTTAATCCTATTTTGAAGCTTTTGAGTTTTGTAATAGACAACTGGAAACCGGTTACATCTGAAACAATATTTTACGCGTTAACGAACAGAAATTTATTACAAAAAGAGATTGCAGAACAATTAAAAAAGGACAAATCAACCGTAAACAGAGCCCTTAAAAGAGGCGCTTATGAAGAAGTTGTTGCCATAATAGACTTGTTCAATAAAAAAATAGCAGCATGTATCCATTATTCATCAAAATAATATTAGCGCATCTATTAGGAGATTTTGTGCTGCAAAGCAACACAATGGTAGCCGACATTGACCGCAGAAAGTTAAAGTCAAAATACCTGTATCTCCATTGCGGCATACATTTCACCTTGCTCTTAATCATCACAGGCTTTAAAAGAGAATTTCTACTCCCGGCATTGCTCCTTTCATTGGCTCATCTCCTAATCGATATCGCTACCAAGATTTACTTAACAAAAAGAGTAAGCAGCATTATCAACCTGATAATAGACCAGGGCTTGCACTTAATTTCTATTGCATTATTCATATACTATTTTCACCCCTACACAATAGATTTCAATATTATATTCAGCCCCAAAAATCAGATTCTGATATTATCACTCATTTGCTTAACCTTTGTGACATCAATCATTATTAAGAAAGTGGTTGAATTTTTCAATTATAATATAAGCAGTTCCGGACTAAAAGATGCGGGGAAATACATCGGAATGCTGGAGCGTCTGTTTGTATTCTTTTTTGTGATAAGTAATTTTTGGGAAGGAATAGGATTCTTATTAGCTGCAAAATCCATTTTTCGATTTGGCGACTTAAAAGACAAAAACGACATAAAACTAACCGAATATATATTGATAGGCACACTTCTAAGCTTTGGCTTAGCTATTGTGATAGCAAAAATTCATCTGAAATTACTCAGTCTCTTATAAACGGTTTGCGTTTCGTCTTGCCTGTGAAGCAATCAATGAGATACCCGACACACAAAATATTATGCCAGAAGAATATCATTTTGAAGAACATTTCGAGCACCTACATACCCTCGATGGTATGGAATATGAGCGTTGCAGTTTTGCGCATTGTGACTTGTCGGCCACCGGCTTGTCTGGGAAAAAGTTTATCGACTGCAGTTTTGTCCAGTGCAATTTGAGCATGGCGAAAATACAACAGACCGTATTTAGAACAGTAAACTTCGAGTCTTCAAAACTATTAGGCCTGCACTTTGAACAGTGCAGCCCAATTGGTTTGAGTATTTCTTTTCAGGATTGCCAGCTGGATCATTCCAGCTTTGAGCGGTGTAAACTTTCTGAAAGCAATTTTATCAATTGCCGTCTGCTGGAATGTGATTTTAGCGGGGCAGAGCTCAAAGGCAGTAAGTGGCACCACAGTGACCTAAGCGGGGCAGTTTTTGAAAACTGTAATTTGACGCAGGCAGATTTCAGTAAGGCTGAGCATTACAGCCTAAACCCGGGGAACAACCGGATTAAAAATGCCATATTCAGTCTGGAAGGATTGCCCGGACTACTTGCTCATTACGGCATAAAAATAGTGAGCTAAAGCTGAGGACTGTAACACTGCCCAAAAACCACAATACCCAGGCTATCTCAAGACAAAAACATGTAGTGAAAACCTTAAACTTGGTAGCGCAAGGCCGACATGGCACGCACCGACATGACTGCACAAACACTACATTAATCGCCCTAGGATGCATATCGACACTAATTTGGAAGCATTAACATTCTGATAGTTGCAACTGTAGCCCCAAATCACTATTTTAGCAAAAAGGCAAAGCTCGTTGGCACCGAAAGCAAAAGGCGTGCAGCTGACTGCCTCAGAATTTTCATTTTATCTAAACAATAGTCAATATGGGAAAATTTGTTATCTCCAAAAGAACTAATGGAGAATTCCAATTCAATTTACAAGCCGGTAATGGTCAGGTAATTTTAAGCAGCGAAGGCTATACAACCCACCACAACTGTGTAAAAGGCATAGAATCCGTAAAGAACAATGCGCCGAACGAGGGAAGATTTGAACGCATGACAGCCAAAAATGGCAAATTTTACTTTAACCTTAAAGCCACCAATGGCCAGGTGATAGGTACTAGCCAGATGTATGAAAGTGAGTCCGGACGCGATAATGGCATAGCTTCGGTAATGAAAAATGCTCCGGATGCAGGCATTGAAGATACGACCAAAACTGAATAACTAAGTATCAAATAATAATAAAAAAGGGCTTGTTCTGAGGAACAAGCTCTTTTTTATATCCGCATGCAGGCAGAGTCTTCCGGGCTTAAGCAATGCCTAGGATGTATCAACTGCCCCTACCCCCACGCAAGGGCAGCAGAGGGCAGGACTCAATAAAAAAAGCTCCCCAAACATAAGTCTGAGGAGCTTTCCCATTTTGTTTATTGGAGTATTATGCTTTGCATAAAGCAGCCATTACTTAACCTCTTCAAAATCTGCATCAGCTACGTCATCAGCACCACCGGCTTTAGCATTGGCTTGAGCGCTAGGGTCTGCTGCGCCTTGCTGACCTTGAGCGTAAATATGCTCGCTAGCTGCGTTCCAGGCAGTATTGAGTTTTTCGCTGGCAGCATCGATTTTTGCCAAATCCTCAGCTTTGTGTGCTTCTTTCAGCTCTGTCAAAGCAGTTTCGATAGCAGATTTAGCATCAGCAGGGATTTTATCGCCGTGCTCTTTAAGTTGTTTTTCGGTATTGAAAATCAAACCGTCTGCCAGGTTGAGTTTTTCAACTTTTTCACGTAGCGCTTTATCAGCTTCTTCGTTGGCTTTGGCCTCGCTTTTCATTCTTTCGATTTCCTCTTTGCTCAGACCAGAACCGGCTTCAATTCTGATATTTTGTTGTTTGCCGGTACCTTTATCTTTTGCAGTAACATTAAGGATACCATTAGCATCGATATCGAAAGTTACTTCAATTTGAGGAACACCTCTTGGAGCAGGTGGAATACCATCTAAGATAAATCTACCCAAAGATTTGTTTTGAGCAGCCATCGGGCGCTCACCCTGTACCACATTGATTTCCACGCTAGGTTGGTTATCACTGGCGGTAGAGAAAGTTTCAGATTTTTTGGTAGGGATAGTAGTGTTGGCCTCAATCAGTTTGGTCATCACACCACCATAAGTTTCGATACCCAAAGAAAGAGGGGTTACGTCGAGCAACAGAACATCTTTTACATCACCAGTCAACACACCACCTTGGATAGCGGCACCGATTGCTACCACCTCATCAGGGTTAACAGATTTATTTGGCTTTTTACCGAAGAATTGCTCTACCACCTCTTGAATTCTAGGAATACGAGTAGAGCCACCCACCAGAATCACTTCGTTGATATCGCTCTTGTCCAGGCCAGCATCTTTCAAAGCTTTGCGGCAAGGCTCCAGAGTGCGCTCGATAAGGCTGTCGGCCAATTGTTCAAATCTAGCACGAGTCAGTTTTACCACTAAGTGTTGAGGCACGCCGTCGATAGCGGTGATATATGGCAAATTGATTTCAGTTTCTTGAGACGAAGACAACTCGATTTTAGCTTTCTCTGCCGCTTCTTTCAAACGTTGCCAAGCCATAGGGTCTTTGTGCAAATCTACAGTTGGGTGATCTTTCCTAAACTCATCGGCCAACCAATCCATGATTACTTTATCGAAATCGTCACCACCAAGGTGTGTATCACCGTTAGTAGATTTCACTTCGAATACGCCATCGCCCAATTCAAGGATAGAAACGTCGAAAGTACCACCACCAAGGTCGAATACAACGATTTTGCTATCAGTACCTTTTTTATCCAGACCGTATGCCAGAGCAGCGGCAGTAGGCTCGTTAATGATTCGGCGAACTTTCAAACCGGCGATTTCACCAGCTTCTTTAGTAGCCTGACGTTGTGCATCGTTAAAGTAAGCAGGTACAGTAATAACTGCTTCAGTTACTTCCTGACCTAAGAAATCTTCAGCTGTTTTCTTCATTTTTTGAAGGGTCATTGCAGAGATTTCCTGAGGAGTATATAATCTTCCGTCGATATCTACGCGAGGAGTATTGTTATCACCTTTTACTACTTTATATGCACTGTGTTGCACCTCACCGGTAACTTCATCATAACGAGCACCCATAAAGCGCTTAATAGAGCTGATAGTGTTGGTAGGGTTGGTAATAGCCTGACGTTTAGCAGGATCACCTACTTTACGCTCACCATTTTTCAAAAAGGCTACCACAGAAGGGGTTGTACGACGACCTTCATCATTTGCGATTACCACTGGCTCGTTACCTTCCATTACGGAAACACAAGAGTTGGTTGTTCCTAAGTCGATTCCTATAATCTTTCCCATAATTGTTGAATACTTTACGCTTTTATTTCTTAGTTTTTGTTTTTTCGATTGTACTCTGTAATACTCAATAATATTGCCAAATACTACAAAAATGCAAAAATGGCAGTGCTAATGTCAGTTTGGATCGCTGCGGGCTTATTTCATGTCACTTTTTTAGTTTTATATTAAATATTCCGATTTTGTGATTGCGTTCTGACATTCAGGGCATAAAGCACTGTCAGTAATTCGCGATGTACTACTAACCTACTCCGGAAAAGAAGTTTTATTCAAACAAATTCCGAAATTGCATCCAAATCCAGAGCGTATGTTACCTCCTAGTAAAGAACAAATAACCGCCCTACTCTCCGGAGGTGATGTACGCTCCATATCTAGAGCGAATGAAGTAGTGGCACTGATAAGCAGTCAGGAGCTATTCGACACACTCTTTTCATTACTGCTTGGCAATGACCGTCTCATAGCAATGCGGGCAGCCGATGCTATAGAAAAAGTAAGTAAAACAAAGCCGGAATGGCTGCAAAGCCATAAGCAGACTCTACTTAGATTAAGCAGCACAAGTAAGCATATCGAACTCGGATGGCATTTGGCTCAACTACTATCCAGATTAGCCTGGAATGACAGAGAACTGCCCCAAATATGGCAGCTCTTGCATCAGTGGGTTGTTAACCCAAATGAGAGTAAAATTGTGCGTACCAACGCATTGGAAAGCCTGGCTTTAATAAGCCTAAAGTATAACTATGAGCGTGCCAACCTACATATAATACTCAAAGGTCTGAGCGATGAAGCTATCCCCTCCCTACGCGCACGTGTCAGAAAAGTGTGTAAAATGACCGGCATTCACATACAAACAGACCGAGCGGACACTTAGTTTTCATGTTATCTTCAAAATAAAAAGGCTGCCGAAATATTTCGGCAGCCTGCTTGTATAGTCTTCCTATACACAATCATGAACCAATATAAAACTATTGAACCGCTATATCAATTTGCTGAGGCTTTGCAGCTTCCTTTTTAGGGAGAGTAATTTTCAGTACTCCACCTTCATACAATGCATTGATTTTTTCGGCGTCCACAGTATCACCTAGTGTAAAGCTTCTTTTGAAAGAATAGGCAGAAAACTCGCAACGCAACAACTTACCTTTCTCTTCTTTGGCTTGCTCCATTTTCTCGTAGCTCAATGTGAGCATATTATCGATTACTTGCAGCTTGATGTCTTCTTTCTTCACTCCAGGTGCCAACACCTCGATGTGAAATGCCTGCTCATCCTCATAAATATTTACCGGAGGCTGAACTTTGTGCAAAATGTCATTGTCTCTGAATGCGGGAGTAAAAGTTGCATCGAAAATAGTATCTAATAATGAGCTAAAACTTCTAACAGGACTATTGTTTTTCATAATACGT
>DATGQB010000025.1:0-8306 GCA_035304405.1 Edaphocola sp. | reverse complement strand
ATAAGCTGCTAAATCCATGAAATGAGCCGAATTAGCGCGCGGGCAGGCCGAGCATTTAGAACCGGTGCTGCCCCACCCATTAGCACTACTGTAAAAAGTGCTGTCTCTACTACAGAACCACAAAAAACGCGTTAGGGAATGCAGCGCCCCCACCGAGACGTGAGCGAGGAGCAGGAGAACGCCCAAATAGTAATCGTCAATTCAACATGGCTATTTGCTCAGTCAACTTCATTATTGCTTGCTTTCGAGCTGCTTGCTCACTACTTCAAGGGCCTCACGGGCCTCATTATAATCCCCATTGAATACCAATGCCTGTTTGAAAAATCCGGAAGCTAGTTTAAACTTTTGCTGACGCTGTGCCACCAAGCCCTTGCCATAATAAGCCTCGGCACTGGCAGGAGCGATTTCGGTAGCAATCTGAAATTGGCGATCTGCCTTCTCGACACTATCCTGAGCCAGGAGCACATGTCCGTAATCTATATAAGTCTTCAGAAAATCTCTGTCCACACTGATGGATTTAACAAATAGCTGCTTTGCCCGGGCCGTATCTGCCTGCCGCAGATAAAATGCGGCCATATCATAAATGGGATAGGCATTTAGGGTGTCGAGCGCAAACACTTTTTCATACCATTGTATTGCTTTGGGATTGCGGGTGGCCGCATACATATCTGCAAGATGATACACCCCATCGTAGAAATCAGGAGCTGATGTGGCTAACTGCTCGGCATACCGGAGCGCACCTACGGTGTCGCTAAGATATGCGGCGATTTTGGATGCTTCGAGTAACAGATAGGGATGCTGCCCCTCTGACTGCAGGAGCTGCTCTACCAAAATTTTGGCCGCCGTAGCCTTGCCGGCAGAGAGTAAAGCCTGAGCTTCCATCACTTTAAAGTCCAGCACCTCGGGGCCGTGCTGCTGCAAAATTTTTATCTCGGGCAATGCTTCATCGCCTTTGCCCATATCTATAAGTAAAGAAACGAGAGAGATTCTGTATTCGTCATTATTAGCATCAAGACGCAGGGCTTGCCGCAAATCGACAAGCGAAAGCTCGTCCATATCAATTTTGTGCAAAGCCGCCGCTCTCTGATGATATAACTCTGCATTAAGCGAGTCGGTAGCAATTGCTTCTGTATAGGGCTTTACCAAGGGATTGAGTAAAGCGGGATGCAAAGGTGTGTTTTCTGTAGATTCAGGACCACATGCTATCACTATGGCCGAAAACACAAAGGGCAAAACCGGGTAAAGAAATTTTCTCATCACTCGTAAAGACTTTTAGTGACAAAAAAACAACTTCTACCGTTGTAAAAAAAATAATTCAATCAACACACTACTTAATCATACCCTTCACAAAGCTGCGCAAGCTTTTGACATAGCTGTAATAGCTGGACTCCAGCCGCAATCTAAAAATAATAAATGACAGCAGGGCAACGCCCATAATAATACCTGAAACCCAAATACTCTGCTCGGGATAGGTAATACGGAGATATACAGCTATCAAAGCAATGAGGATAATAGCTCCGGCAGCAAGATACAGACCTCCTAAATCTATCCTTCTGGGCTTCGTGTTCATTCGTACATTGGTGCCATTAGCATCAGCGCTCACTTCTACATGAGTAATAGGCACAATTCTGGATTTTTCATCGTTTTCGGTGTGTGGTATAATCTTAATAATACCATCAGATTCTTTGATTTCAAAGTTTAGCTGCTTAATGTCGGTGCGCTTGCCAACCAAAACATTGCGAACTTCTTCTGGTCTCAAATTGGTGGTAAAATTAGTTGAAGTTGTAAATAGCATAAGACAGAGATTTTGATTTGATACATTGCCTATTCGTTACCAAATATAATATCTTAAATTATCAAATGCAAATTTGAGGCAAGAATTCTTTAATACGAATGAAGAAGAATGTATCGCCGTCAATGATATATCGAAATAAAAAAATATCTTTACACAAAAAATTCTTGCACATCCATGAATCGAAAACTGAGTATGCGCCTGGGCATATGTTTGTCTATATCGCTTGCCCTGTCGCTAAACAATAACAGCCTTCAGGCACAGCAAGTGCTACAGCTGCGAAACAGAGCAGTAAATCTGCAACCTATTACCGCAATAGCGAGCCTTTCGAACGCTAATAGCGTACACAGGCAGCAAGTGTATCTCCGTTTTTCGCATGTACCCGACAGGGCTGCATTGCAAGCGCAAGGCATACGATTGCTAGAATATGTAGGAGATATGACCTTCACCGCAGTCGTCAATACCGGGCAACTGAACGCCGTGATGAGCAATTGTAATGCTTGGGCTCCGGTACTGCATACCGACAAGTTAAGTAACTACTTACTAGAGCTTCATTCCGACAGTTATACTCAAGTGCTTATTTCGCTCGCCCCCGGCGCCGACAAGCAAGTGCTCATCGACAAAGGTTATCAATTGGCAGCAGAACAACCCTGGGCTCTGCAGAACAAATGGATTGCCCAGATTGCTGTAGCAGACTTAAATCCGCTGGCGGCACTGCCGGAAGTGCTCAATATAAGCCCAAAGTTTGAAGATCAGGCCTTGAATAGTCAGGCGATAGCCTTGACTAATGCGACTACACCCAAAGCAGCAAGTGGGCTTGGGCTTACCGGGGAAGGTATAGTAGTGGGTGTGGGCGACGACTCCTATGCAAGTCATATAGACCTTGCCGACAGAGCTACGAATCTCAATCCGCTCAATGCTTCGCAACATGGGCAGCACACTTCCGGTACTGTGGCAGGCGCGGGCATAATAAATGAGCTAAATGCAGGCTTCGCCCCTAAGGCGAGCCTGGTCACTAACTACTTCAGTAACATCATAGCATATGCATACCAGTATGAGTCTAACTTCAACATGAAGCTTACCAACAACTCCTATGCAGCTTTTGTGGGCAACTGTGCCTATGCGGGCACATACGATGCCACGTCACAATACTTGGACGCTCAAGCCCTGGCACAACCGCATCTGCTAAACATATTTGCAGCAGGCAATGATGGACGAAACACCTGCGGCCCCTTCCCTACCGGATATGCTACAGTAGTAGGTGCATATCAGGCGGCAAAAAACCCACTTGTGGTGGGCCTCACCGGCAAGCATTCAGACCATATCAATGAGGGCACTGGCCGGGGGCCGGTAAAAGACGGCAGATTGAAGCCGGAAATTGTAGCGGTGGGGGTACAACTAGCCTCAACATCCAATAACAATAACTACGCCGTAACTACAGGAACCAGCATGGCTTGCCCGAACGTGACCGGTGCAGCTGCCCTTCTGCAAGAGCTATATAAATCTAAGAATGGCGGACAATATCCTCCCAGTGCACTGTTGAAAGCCGTACTGATGAATAGTGCTACTGATATTGGCAATCCCGGCCCTGACTATGCACACGGTTTTGGATTGCTAAACGTTGCAGCAGCCAGCCAAGTGATAGACAGTGCATGGTATATCTCGGGTACGCTCAGCCATCAAGGACAGCAGGCTCATCAGATTAACGTACCGGCTAATCTGGGCCAGCTCAAAATCATGCTGTATTGGCATGACGCACCGGCATCCCCTTCCGCCAACAAAATGCTGGTAAACGACTTAGATATGGTCGTAAACACGCCTAGCAATCAAGTAAAACTTCCACTTGTGCTTAATCCTGAGCCCAACCATGTGTTGGATGCAGCGAGCCCTGGTGTAGACAGACTGAATAACGTTGAGCAAGTAACCATTAATAACCCAGAACCCGGAACTTATACTATCAGTGTACATGGCTTTAGTGTGCCGTCAGGCAGCCAAAGCTACTATATCACTTATACTTTCATACCCAACAACATTGAAATCAGCTATCCCAGCAAAGGAGCCAGAATGATTGTGGATTCTCCCACCATCATCCACTGGAAAGCCCTTGAAGACGCCGGGGATTTCACGGTAGAATATTCCACTGACAATGGTGGCAACTGGCAGACAATCAGTAATAACATCCCTGCTAATAAAAGATACACCATATTTACCCCACCAGCTGGTACTGCCTCTAATCAATGCCTTATCAGAGTCTCCAACAATGCCAGCTCTGTAGTGAGTGCACCCTTTAGTATCATTGGCAGGCCGGTGGCTACACTAAGCACTAATCAGTGCCCGGGCAATATCGCCATTGAATGGAATGCCATTCCGGGAAGTACTCAATACTATCTTTACAAGAAAGTAGGCGCGGCTATGCAACTTATAGACTCTACAACAAATACCAGCTATAATTTCTCCGGCCTACATCCCGACTCTACTTATTGGGTAGCTGTGGCAGCAGCACTGAATAGCACGCCAGGAATCAGATCTATTGCGGTGTCTAGAAAACCAAATAATGGTTCCTGTGTAGGTATTACCAACCATGGCGACCTAGCTATTCGCAACGTAACGGGCCCGGGCAGCGGACGAAAACTCACTTCCACAGAACTGTCCGGCAATCAGAATCTGAGTGTACAAATCGCTAACAATGACAATCTCGTCAATAGCGGCTTCGCTGTACAATACCGAATCAATGGCGGCGCATGGCAAAGCTATACTGGCACCACTAACATCCCTGCAGCTGGCCAAATTACAGTTAATATTCCCGGCTTTAACTTCAGTGCAGTGGGCGAGTATCATATTGATTTGGTAGTTACCAACACCCAAATCAGCGACCCGGTATCAGCAAATGACAGCTTTAGTGTAAGTCTAAGACAATTACCTAACGAACCGCTTAATTTGAATATCCCGTGGGAAGAAGGCTTTGAAACCCTGCCCGTGCAGGAACTAATGCAAGCACAATTGGGACTAGGCACCGCCACACATTTCGATTTTGCCAATGATATTAACAAGGGTCGCCTGCGTACTAAAATTATGAATGAGCTCAACTTAAGCGGCAATCGCTCTATCAGCCTTGACCATTCTTCTACCCCATACCCCGCAGCTCAAGGAGGCAACGCCAATATGCTCACCGGCACATTCAACCTGTCGAATTATGACATCAACACTGATGAAATTCGCTTCGAATTCGACTATCGTCTGCATGGTAAATTCACAAGTGCTGAAGCCAACAATAATCGGGTTCAAGTTAGGGGCAGTGATGCCAGCCCTTGGATTTCGCTCCCCAATTATGACACCAATACTGTGGGGCAAATTGTGAAATACGGTGCCATATCCCTACGAGATGTACTATTGGCAAACGGGCAACAGTTTAGTACTTCTACCCAGATACGCATGTTGCAAGATGGCAATCAACAAATCGGGGCGGAGAATTTTGGTAAAGGTCTGACCATAGACAATGTAAAATTGTTCAAGGCAGAAAATGATATCGCTTTAGTAGAGGCGCTCAATACTACTAAATTCAACTGTGGATTGACTAGTGCGGAGCCACTGACGGTGCGTGTTGCCAATACTATGCCGCATGCCTTGTCAAATATTCCAATTAATTACCAGGTGAATAATGGAGCTATAATATCGGAAACGATACCTAACATCAATGCTAAAGACACCATCATTTTCACCTTTAATACACTGATGGATTTATCCACTCCGGGCAAGCATGAAATAATGGTTTGGGCAAGTTATCCCGGAGACAACTACCCTGCCAATGATTCGCTTTCCGGAATCATCATGTATCATCAGCCTTTGGTGAGTAGCTTCCCTTACCTTGAGGGTTTTGAAGACAACGATGGCTATTATTTTACCGATGGTATCAATAGCTCCTGGGAGCATGGCAGCCCCAATGGGCTTAGCCTAACCCATGCGGCCAATGGCACCAAGGCTTGGAAAACCTCGCTCAACAGTGCCTATAATGCCAACGAGCAATCCTATTTGTACAGTCCGTGTTTTGACCTCTCTACACTGGCCAATCCTATGCTCAGCTTTAGCTTCTTTAGAGAAATAGAAGCAGCCGGCACCGAAATCTACGACAGTGCATTTGTAGAATACAGTACCGATGGGGGGCAGACCTGGCTGCGTTTAGGAGCTCAGGGCGATGGCTTCAACTGGTACAATTCTGAAAATAACATTTGGCTGGGCACAAGTCACAATTACTGGGCAGTAGCCAGCATTCCATTGCCTGCAGTGCCAAGTATAGCATTTAGATGGGCTTTATTTTCTGACCCGGGTGCGCAATTTGGCGGACTGGCAATTGACGATGTTCATATTTTCGATTATCAAAAACCTATTTTCGACCTTGACAGCTTCCCAACTGCACCACAAGCCAATATCAATGCAATTACCGAATTTGGCATGGCACCTAGTATCTCGGCTATAGTGGACCCCTTAAACGAAAATCTCGGCAATACTACTTTTCAGACTTATGCCCATAGCAGCTATATAAGTCCGGATAGCTATCAATACTACTTACCACGCAGTTTCATGCTGCATGCTGGGCAGCAGGTCACCGCTTCCAATATTCAGCTCAGTTTATTTGTCCGAGATTCTTTGATGAACATTGTGCGCAATGCCAACAACTGCGCCTCCTGCGCCACACATCCCAAAGAGGTGTATCAATTGGGTGTTACCACCTATGTGCAGGCCAATAATCAAAATATCAACAATGACTTAAGCGACAATGAAGGCGGAGACTATAGCTTTATAGTTCCGGCAGATGTGCGGTGGGTACCTTATTACGATGGATATTATGCAGTTTTCGAAACCAATCAGATAGGAGAGTATTGGTTTAACGATGGTGGCATCACCGGCACCACTCCTTTGCCCAATTATACATTTGACTTCGATGCAGAAAAAATAGATAAGCGTTCGGTACGCCTTAGCTGGAGCAATGGCATAGATAATATGGCACTGGACTATGAGCTACAAGCTGATATGGGTCAGGGCTTCAAGCCCATTTTCTACACCTCTTCGGTTCATAATCCAAATTATAAATACCAGTACATTGACACGCCGAGTCTGGAATGGGCGCCGAATACCTTTTATCGCGTGAAGTATAGCAACCGCGACGGCAAAGTAATGTACAGCCCTATTCGCAAGATAAGTTGGGATGGCCTTCCTTTCAGTTTTGAGGTCTATCCCAATCCTACACACGATGGCAAGCTGCAACTGCAATGGTACAACGTGGGGGCTGAGCCATTCTCTTGGACCCTTCACAGCTTCGATGGCAGAACCATTGCTTCAGGTAGCGTAGCGCAGTCGCAGTTTAGCGGTAGCCAGCTAATCGACATTGCCGGGCATGGTGTTGCGGGCAGCATATATCTATTGCGTGTACAAGCCAATGGCCAAACATTTGATTTTAAAATAGTGTATCAGCCGGAATAATCAGTAAATACTGAGCGCTAAAGCCCCAAAGCAAGATGAAGACATAAATTCAGAAGCCTTTGGGGCTTTTTTTAAAAGCCAAGTCGTGTCGTCGATTACCCGTCCGATGCATTCTTTCGGTCGAAGGCTTACAGCGGCTCGCCTTTTTTTGTACTTTAGCGTTGAACAGGTGGAGGAGGAAGAGACACAACCCGCGCCCATTCTGTAATAACAATCAAGACTTGCCTATGGAGCCCAAAAATACACAAGCTACCACGCATTAGTATCAAGAAAAGGCGATAACAAAGGATATGATTTACTCCCAATTGGAGCCCCCTGCAGTCCATGCTAAACAAAAATTATGGAAAAATAGCGGCAGATCTATAAGCTTTTATACCTTATAAGTGTATGGTTTCACAAAGACTGGTATATTTGCCTTTTTTAAGTTCGGTTGTTAAATCATGAATGTAAATTATGTAAGCCCTGCAGAGGCACTCAGTCTGATACAAAGTGATACTCGTGTCTTTCTACATGGAAGTGCTTGTACTCCAATATATTTACTCCAGGAGCTGGTACACGAGGCGCACCGCCTTCGCAATGTTGAACTGGTATCCATATCACTCCAAGGTCCTGAGCTGGAAATCGCCAAACCGGAATATCGTGATTCTTTTCACATCAATAGCTTGTTTGTAAGCGCGCCGGTTCGTGCGGCAGTCAATAGCGGTGTTGCAGATTTTGTACCCATTTTCCTAAGCGACATCCCCGACCTATTCAATCTAGGCATCTACGAGCTCGATGTGGCTATCATCCATGTATCCCCACCAGACCGTCATGGCTATTGCTCTTTGGGCTGCTCCATAGATATTGCCCGCTCTGCCATTAACAACGCCAATAAAATCATAGCCTTGGTCAATCCGCTAATGCCACGAACCCATGGTGACGGATTGGTGCACATCACCAAAATTGACAAAATGGTGTACCATGAGGCTCCCCTACCGGAGGTAGATTACAGCGCCAAGGTATCTGATGCAGACAGGGCTATCGGAAAAAACATAGC
>DATGQB010000024.1:0-5502 GCA_035304405.1 Edaphocola sp. | reverse complement strand
AGTTCAAAAAATCGTTATCAGCAGAGCTTTGTTGAAATAAGCTTTTCTGTTAATCATTGATATTAAATAATAAAAGGCGACCAGAAGGTCGCCTTTTATTATGACAAATGCTGCTATTCAAGGTATCGATGTGAAAACCTGTTACCCCTTCAAATCTAAGCCAAATGGGCCCAAAAATCAGACTTAGTCTCCCATAGCATAACCCAAGCCGATTGCACTACCATAACTTATGAGCGATACTACACAAAAAGAGGCAGCCCCAACAGGCCACCTCCATCGCACTGCTTGTTTTGCAACATTTACTTCCATGCAGCTTATGCTTAATAATCCAACGCAGTCCGGCACAGGGTATAATTCATGGAACAGGGTTTACACAACGATTGCGGCATTGCTTTAAAAGAAACTTTCAAATGCAAAGGCAAATGCTCTGCTATTGTTTCACAATCTTAAACACCGCTTTATCTTGCCCAGCTTGCAGTTTGATATAATAGGCACCGGCTGCCAGATTAGCCACATTGATTACATTCTGAGCTTCCGTCAACAACTCCTGCTTCACTATCCTACCGGCATAGTCCACTATAGACAGCTGCCAGCCAGCTTGCGCCTGAGCGGACTGCTCAAAATCGACATGCAAAGTTTCATGGAAAGGCAGTGGATAAACATGTATGCCCAACTGCTGTTCGATGCCCCGCACCGAAAGACCATCATAAAATAGGGAATCTGAGGCTCTACTACAATTACCCTCCGTAACCACGGTATAATACCAGCCCGCAGCAGTAGCGGTATGGCTAGCACCGGTAGCCCCACTTACAGGGTTGCCATTATGGTACCACTGATTGCCACTAGGAGCTGAAGAACTGAAAACATTACCGTTCAGACTAATCTCAGGCTTTTCTATAGCCACATTTACCCTTACAGAAAGGCAAGCTCCGGAAGTTACACAGCCGCCTAAACCTTTTACGTAATAGGTAGTGCTCACACTCGGGTCCACAACAATTGAATCGCCCTGAGCCACAAATGTACCACCGATGCAGCTACCGCTATACCATTCCCAATTGGTGGCATCGTTGAGAGAGCCCATAACCTTTAAAGTTACCGGACCGTTACATAGTGGCGTATCCAGCGCTATAATCTCTTCCATCATTGGCGCTTCGCAAAGAGTGTATTTCTTCACTGTATTTTTACTGCCATGCACTTCATCAAAATAGGCCAGATACAAATTGCCATTACCATCCATGGTAACAGATGTGTGCGCGGCCACTCCATCAGATATACCCGGACTGCCTACGAAATCCCAGTCTTGGGTCTGAGAGTTATACTTTTTCACACTTGCTTTCAGGCCCAGCCCACCATGCTGATAAGCCACATAAGGCGCATCTTTAGGCAGAGACAGGGAGCTAAACAATGAAGTTTCAAATTGTGCGGAAGAAAACTGAACCGGACCCACAGGCTGCCAGGCAGTACCATCAAAACGCTCTACAGTAATACGGGGAGGCCCCTGAAAGGTATGAGAGTAAGAAACATAAGGCTGGTTCAGCAAATCAAAAGCCAGATAGATATCCATAGCCGGACCCGCACCAGGACCTGTGGTAGCCAGCAAAGGAGCACCTACATCCACCCAGTCTGTACCATCAAACTTACGCACCTTTACCATACCCGGCGCAATGGTATTGTCTCTATATGCTACATAAAGGGTATCAAACTTGTCCAAAGCCATGCTCGCGTAGGCGCAGGAAGCACCTCCCGCCACAGGACTGGCACCTACATCCACCCAGTTGCTACCACCGGTATAGCGTTTCACACTCATACTACCACCGGCTATGCCCATATCAATCATGCCAAGGTATAGCTCTCCCGTACTGGTATAGACAATATTGGTATATTGTGCAGCACCCAATGAAATATCAGTGCCTATGGGTGACCAGGTACTGCCATCAAACATCATTACCGCAGCCTTAGACATATTGGCACCTGTACCATTGGAATAGGAAAAATAAAGCGTATCTCCATTCCCAAATGTAAAGTCGCTGTGCTGGGCTGCACCGGCAGTAAATCCGGGACTACCTACAGGCACCCAGCTGTTGCCATCATACTTCATCACTGTAGCCTGACCTGCAGTCAGCCCAAAACCTTCATCATTATAAGCCAGATAGAGCTCATTATACTGATTTATTTTCAACTTCTGCCAGTTAGACACACCCAAACCGGATGCTGCAAATCCTTCGCTACCCACTGTCACCCAGCTTTGTGCGCTTGCTGCAACACTGAGCATACCTAGCATACTCAATGCCAGACATCTGCGGGTTAACTTCATAAAATTTTTGTTCATAATTTCAATCTTATTTTAATAATGGTTAACAATCCATATATTACACAAAAATAACTTGTAAGCGAGCAAGTTTAAGGCTTGGTACTACTCAATTCGAAAAATTGAGTAGTACTACTCATTTTTGCTACCTGGCCCAAGTTAACATGGGCGGGAGCTCATAATTAGCCAAATTTGAATGTACTTTTGCATTATATCTATATTCAAACCATATATCAAAAGCATGCTCCGTATTTCCTATCCCATTCTTTGGCTACTGCTGACACTGCTGCCCTATGGCATCAGCCTGCCGGCGCCTGCCCAAGAGGCAGCCGTAGTGCAAAGTCTGGAAGGAAATGACTTAACCGCTCAGCTAGACCGCGCCAAGCAGCTCACCATTGGCGGAGCCTACGATGAGGCCTACAGCATGTTTGAAAATATTTTTCTACAGAGTAATGCCCGGAAACTCAATTACCATTCGGCCAAAAGTCAGATAGGCATGGGAAATATTGAAATCAACAAGGGCAACTTTACGGCTGCGCTGCAACGCTACACTGATGCCCTGCAGCTCTGCGATACCGGCGCAGCCCTCCGCTTGCGCACCACACTCTACAACAATATTGGCAATATCTATGTGCTCAGAGGCGATTTTATCAGCAGCTCACACTATTACGAAAAAGCGCTAAGCGCTGCCGAAGAGCATGGAGCAGAATTACCCCTAGAAACGCTGTACAATAATCTCTCCATCGCGCACAACAGACTGCACAATGCGGAGAAGGCGCTTTCCTATCTGGAAGAGGCGGAAAAACTGGCGCTGAACCACAATAATTTTTACACCCTCGCAGACGTGTACAACAATAAAGGTCTTTCCTATGCCGAGCTGCAAAGGCCAGAGCAAAGCATGGCGGCATTCCAACAAGCCATAAAGGTTTCTAAGAATTATGGCTACATCAATACTTTATATTCTGCATACACCAACCTGGGCATTATCCACCTCAACCAACAGCAACTGGACGATGCGCACAAATATTTCAAAATGGCGCAGGAAATAGGTAAAGACGTGAGCAGCTATCACAAAAACATGCTGATGCTGGCCATGGCGGCGCTACACATGAAGAAAGGCAGTTACTCAGCAGCCAAACCTATACTCATTGCTTCCCTCGATTTGGCCAGAGAATTGGACAATCTCAAAGACCAAATCACCACACATGAGCTATTGGCAGAGGTATATCGCCATGACAGCAAATATGATTCTGCCTTCTTTCACAAAAACCAGCAACAAATACTCAGCGACAGTTTCCGCAAAAAGGAAATTGCCCATACGGTGGCGGAAATAGAACGCAAATACAATAATGCGCTGAGGGAGAAAGAACTTGCCGAAAAAGAACTGACAATTTCCATGCAAGCCCAGCAACTGGCCACCCGCAGTAAATGGATAGTGGGCGTGGCCAGCCTCGCTACCCTGATTCTGGCACTGGCCATTTTTCAAAGAAAAAACCTCTTAAACAAGCAAAAACTCAAACATCAGGAACTGCTATCTGAACGGCAGCAGCACAAGCTCAATGAAATGAAAGCGCTTTTTGAAGGCGAAGAGCAAGAGCGCATCAGACTGTCAAGAGAGATACATGATAGTATCATGGTACAGTTTTCACTAATAAAAATGAAACTGAGCACCTGGCTGGGACAAGGCAAAAACACCCTCGACATGGCAGCCCTGCGACCTGTGGTGCAGCAGCTCGACGAGGCTACAGAAAATCTCCGACGCACGGTACACAATCTTATGCCCGACATGCTGCGGGAAGAAGGTTTGGTAGAAACGCTCTACCTCTTTTGCGCCAATGTTCAGAAAATGATTCCGACTAAAATCCTCTTTCAAACGGTAGGCAACATACCACGGTTCGACACGGCATTTGAGCTTACGCTGTACAGAATAGTTCAGGAACTGATTCAAAACAGTATCAAGCATGCCGATGCTACGGAAGTGATTCTGCAACTGAGCTACCAATCGCCTATCCTGAGCGTTACCGTCGAGGATAATGGCAAGGGCATGGACAAAACCCGGCAGCCAGCGGGTATGGGCCTGAAAAGTGTGGCCTCCCGTATAGCCAATTTTTATGGCAATATGGAGATAGACAGCAGCCCTAATGTGGGCACCAGCGTACATCTTGTTTTTGATACCGAAAAATTGCAAGCCATTGCATGACCTTAACCTCAACCTTCAATGCTGTAAGAACATGAATATCAAAGTAACAATAATTGACGACCATCCAATGGTAATTTCCGGACTCACCAATATGCTCCAGCCTTTCCCGCATATTGAAGTAGTATCCGGATTTTTAAGTGGGGAAGCATTATTGCGCACTGAGCTCAATCCGGTTCCGGATATTGCGCTTATTGATATTATGATGCCGGGTATTCAAGGTCCGGAATTGGCCAAGGCCCTTCGCCTGCGCTATCCGGATATGCGCTTGCTGGCCGTTACGAGTATCAACACCCCGGGACATATTCGCCAAATGATGAAAAACGGCTGCTCGGGATTTCTGCTCAAAAATACCGACCAGGAAATCCTTTTAGAAGCTATCGAGAAAGTCTATGCCGGAGAGGAATATATTGAAGAGAAGATAAAGGAGCAGTTTCTGCACAATTATCTGGGATTTAAAGAAAAACTGGGCCGCCAAAGCCAAGTCAATCCTACGCTTACCCGCCGTGAAAAGGAAATTCTTAAGCTTATCATTCAGGAATATACCAATCAGGAGATTGCCGACAAACTATTCCTCAGCCTGAGAACGGTGGAAAATCACCGCTTCAACTTACAACAAAAACTAAAGGTCAATAATCTTGTAGGATTGGTCAAAGTGGCGATTCAACTCGGACTAGACTGATAGATACCCCCACAAGCTGGCCACCGAGTGGGAGTGCAGACTCCCAACTCAGACTGCTCCTGCGGTGCGGCTTTTCGCTACCTTCTCGTTGAGAACAGCGGCTGAGTTTTGCCGCTTCGCTTGCTACCCCAATGGCTTGTTCGCCGGCCTTGACGCGTATCCCTTAGTAGCGCGCCGGCCTCATTTATTCCAAAATATACTATTATCCCAGATTACGCATTAGGAATTTAAAAGAAAATTATTATGGCAAATAATCCACAAAATAGTGAAAAAAGCATAATAAATTATGGTTTTTGAGCTATTGAAGTGGATTAG
>DATGQB010000023.1:0-19361 GCA_035304405.1 Edaphocola sp. | reverse complement strand
AGGTACAATAAAATCGAGCAGCTTACATCGCCAATGGAGCGGGGTAATAAAGCAGAACCGCAACCTGGTTTTACTGCAAAATTGGATAAAATACTGTTACACCGTTTTTGGGGCAATATTATTATGCTCCTCGTGCTATTGCTGATGTTTCAGTCGATTTTCTGGCTGGCAAGCTATCCCATGGATTGGATAGAAAGCGCCTTTGCGAGTGCCGGAGCTTGGCTAGAGGCTGCATTGCCGCAAACATGGTGGGCAGATTTACTGGTGAATGGTCTTTGGGCAGGTCTGGGAGGGATTGTTATTTTTGTTCCTCAGATTGCCATATTGTTTGGAATCATAACAATACTGGAAGATACCGGATATATGGCGCGCATTACTTTTCTTACCGACAGGCTGCTTAAATCTGTGGGTATGAATGGAAAGGCGGCCATGCCCATGATTAGTGGTCTGGCCTGCGCAATTCCCGCAGTCATGGCTACCCGAATTATTGAAAACAGAAAGGAGCGGCTGATAGCTATTCTGGTGACGCCGCTGATGAGCTGTTCGGCACGACTGCCCGTTTATATCATCTTGATTAGTTTGGTTATACCGAATGAAACTGTTCTTGGATTTTTGTCCCTACAAGGTTTGGTAATGTTGGGCTTATATTTATTGGGCTTTCTCATGGCGCTGATTGTAGCCAAGGTTATGAGTTGGCTCATCAAAGGAGGAAGGGAGCAGCTTTTCCTGATGGAGCTGCCTATTTATAGAGCTCCCCGTTGGAAAAATGCTTTTCAGACAATGGTAGAAAAGGCAAAAATTTTCGTAGTAGATGCGGGTAAGATTATAATGTTAATATCCATTGTGTTATGGGCTTTGTCTAAATTTGGGCCCGGCAATAAGATGGACGAAATACAGCAGCAATACGATGCTATTGCAGCCTCAAATCCCAATGGTGAGCTTGATGAAGAGCAGCAATATCATTTGAACAGCCTGTTGCTTGAGAATTCTTATATAGGAAGGATGGGTAAAGCAATAGAACCGGTTATCAGACCTTTGGGTTACGACTGGAAAATTGGCATAGCCCTCATTACTTCATTTGCGGCCAGAGAGGCATATGTGGGCACTATCGCCACGCTTTATAATCTCGGAGGAGATGTGGATGAAGAAGACGGTACATTACGGCAGAAAATGGCTTCTGCTACCTTTGAAGATGGCAAAAAAGTATATACTTTGGCGACCGGTACATCTCTTTTGGTGTTTTATGTGTTTGCTATGCAATGTATGAGCACCCTAGCAATTGTTAAGCGTGAAACAAAATCTTGGAAATGGCCTATTATTCAGTTTATTTATATGGGAATTCTTGCTTACATTTGTGCATTAATTACATTTAATATATTTAATTAGTTTATGGCAAAATATATCGGTTTAGTCTCTATTGTCTGGCTGGGGTTGATGGGGCTCAGTTATTTATTGTGGCACAGCACACCGGGTAGTTATTATATGCCTGCGCTGCTGATAGCCAACACTATGCTCGCAGTCCTTTGCATCATAACTTACGGGATGGTGAGTAAGTCATTGAAAAGTCCCATTCCACATGCATTTATCCGGGCAAAAAGTGCAGGCACCATGCTGCGTATCTTTTTGACTGTGGCGGGAGTTGTGGGCTTTGCTATGTTGCACCAGCGTCCTGAATCTACTAAGCCTACGATTTTCCTCGTTCTCGGAATGTATGTCGTGTACACTATTGTAGAAGCGGCAGTGCTCTCTAATAAAAGTAAAAGTAACCCTTCTTCACGTTCAAACGAGTAGATGTTGAGTGGTGTTTGCCTGGTTGAGCTGTAACTCATAGGCAGTCATATATTTATGGATGGATACGAGGCCTGCTTTGAGAGTTTTGCATCATTTTTCTTCACAGAAATACTACCTTTGTCTTGCAATGGCTAAGCAAGCATTAAACTTCACCCAATTTGCCTCCTATTTGCCCAAGGGCGTTATAGACGAAATTAAGAAGTGGTTCGAAAAGTATTCTATACAATTGATTATCACCCGAGAAAGGAAGTCTATCTTAGGCAACTACACGCACCCGCATGCCCGGCAGGCTTATCATAAGATTACTATTAATGGTAATCAGAATCCTTATAGCTTTTTGATTACTTTGTTGCACGAATTGGCTCACTTGCAGGCTTTTGTCACATATGGGCTTAAGATTGCACCTCATGGCAAGGAGTGGCAGGACGTCTATCGCAATATCATCAAGCATTATTTAGGTAAAGGTATTTTTCCTCCTGACATAGAATCGGTATTACTTCAGTCACTCACTCGCGTGCGGGCTGGGTCTTGCACAGATAAGCATTTGTATAAGGCGCTTGCTCAATACGATGCTGAGCCTGTTGACGGCCTGAAATGGGTAGAAGAGCTGCAGCCCGATACCTATTTCGTGGATAGAAACGGGAAGGTCTATCAGCTCAAGCATAAGCGTCGCACTCGTTTTCTTTGTGAGCAGTTGCCTACTCGCAAGCAATACCTGTTTCAGCCGGTAGCAAGGGTGAGGCCTATTTCGGCAGAGCAGGTGGCTGCTAAGGGCCTTCTGGACTAATGCTGCCGAGTTATTACTATATTGCGTTATAGAGTGGCTCTTGTTTTGGTATTTATTTGGGCGTGCCCCGCCGTCGCTTCACGCCATTCGCCTTCACAAAAGGGTGGACTAGCTTCGCTGGAGTACCAGTATTACAGTGATTCAGCGCCGGCGGGTCGGGCCATAACTGCAAGTCCTCGCAGCGCAGCATCTGTGCCTGGTGTACGTTTGCTGCGTCGATATGAAATAGGGCGTTTTGCTCTGCATTTTCGCCAATGTTGCGCTGCTGTGGGCTTTCCGTGGCTGTCCCTCACGCTTCCCCGAAGCATGTATATCGACCTGTTAGTAACTGCCTTTGTTACCGCTTTTTACAATTGATGCAGCTGTGGCTTATCCCCAGCTGGGCTGCACTATGCTGCCATGTTCTTCATCCCGAAGGATGGTAAGCGCTGCCGGTATGTTCTCTTTTAATTCATCTACATGGGATATGATGCCCACGATGCGGTGCTCTTGCTGCAGGCTTTTTAAGGTGTCAAACACAAGTTGTACAGACTGAGCATCTTGTGTGCCAAAACCTTCATCTATAAAGAAGAAGTTTTGTTCAGCACGGGCATTTGCAGACACGCTCTCTGCCAATGCTAGCGCCAGACATAGGCACAGTTGAAAAGTTTGACCACCGGATAATGTTTTCACGCTTCTCGGCTTGCCTTCGTTCAGATAGTCAATAACTTCAAAATCATTACTTGCGTTAAGTCTCAAACTCAGTTGATTTCTAGTGAGTTTGTGAAAGCGAATGTTGGCGTTTTGGCACAGCTGGCGTAAATAAACCGTGGAAGCATATTCTACAAATCCTGCTCCTGTAAAGAGGTTTTTGAGTATTCCTAAGTCTCTTAATCTGCAGGATTTGCTTTCCAATTCCTTTTCCAGCTTTTGCTTCTGAATCATCAGTTCTTTTTCATGTTCTAGCTGCCCATCCAGCATGGCTTCATTCTTGCTGCAATTATCCGCCTCAATTTCAAGTGCTTCCAGTCTGGTTTTCGCAGTATCCAGTTGCTCCTGGTCAAAATTTTGGTCTTTCAGTCTTGTTTTAAGCCTGCTTAGGGCATCTTCGAGTTTTGAGTATTCTATTTGGTAGGCAATGAGCTCGTTGCGAGTCTTATCTATATCAATAGCCTTTTCCAGAATGCTTTGCGCTATATCTATGTTGGCAATGCCTAGCATGTGCAATTGCTCTTTTATCGTTGATAAGAGTTGGTCTGTTTCTGCCTGTAATGCTTCTTTTTGGGACAGAATAGAGTTTATATCTGCTGCTTGTACAGCCAGGTGGGTTAGGCAGTGGTTATACTCCTCCTTTTTGGCCTGGTAGGATTGTTCTACGCGCTCGTTGGCTTCCTTCTGGCCTTGGTACAGTTTCATTACCTCTTCTTTTGGAATGTGGCTGTAATGCTCGAATCTTAGCTGTTTCAGCTGCTTTTGGCTTTGGTTAAAAGCAGCGCGCACTTCTGTCAATTTTACTTGCAGTTCTTCTCTGGCGCTGCGATACCGTTCCAGGACTTTGTTTTGGGAATCCAGGCTTTGTTGTCGCACCTGCATGTCTTGTTGCAGCTTCACTAATGCTTGTTCCTGTTGTAGCAATTGGTTTTTAGCCATGTCAAATGCCGTTCTATCTTCCGGAGAGTAGTTGCTCCAACAAAATATAGATTTGTGATTCTCAATGTCTTGGAGTGTGTTATTTAAATTTGAGGTGCTTTGCTCCAATTGCTTTTGAATAATGAGCTGGCGCTCCTGTATTTGCTGATGTTCCAGCTTTTTCTCCTGCAGTGCAGCGCGCATCTGGTTTAGGGCTTCCAATTGTTGCTGTGCGTCGCTCAGCTTCGTAGTCGGATTGGTAAGACTGGCCAGTTTAGGGTGTTCGAGGGAGCCACACAAGGGGCAAGGTTCGCCATCTTGCAGGTGGTCAACATGCTGTAGAAGTGTTGCCTGCACCCGTAAGTCTGCGATTTGCATTTGCAGTGTTTCAATTCTTGTGTCTATTTCACTTAATTGTTTATCAATAGATTTATGTTGGATATCTGAATCGTTTTTGTCTGCTGGCAGGGCCAGAGCAAGCCGCTGTTGTTCCAGGAGGATGTTTTCGCGTTCCAGCTCAAGAGTAGTTCTTTTTTGTTTTAATATCTCCAGCTCGTTGTACCAGCGCTCTACTGCAAATAAGGTGCCGGTGTCGGGTTTGCTGGCAGCGCAAGTGTTATATTCATGAATGAGTTGCCTTAGCGCTGCATTAATTTCATCTGCTTGCTGTTCAGCTTCAGCAACACATGCTGCGCCCTTTGCTAAGCGTTTGCTCAGTATCTCTTCTTCTTCTTTCAACTGTAAAAGCTGAAAGATTAAGATTAAGTCTTCCTGTTCCTGTCTCCTTTGCGGAAGGATTAAGTATTGTTCGGAAAGGTATTGTAGTTGAGCTTCGACATCCTTTAGCTTGCTTTGCAGTGCTTGGTGGTCTGCTTGTTTCTGATGCTGCTTGGCTTTTAGATTAAGTAGTTGATGTTCATTTCTTTGTTTAGATTCAAGTAAAGTGCCGACTTTGGTTTTTACGTTTTCGTATTCTTTTAATTCCCTTGCGAGTGCATTCATAGCCTCCTTTTGAGCTTGAAGCTTTTCGAAGCATGCACTTTTTTCATTCAATTCTTCGAAGTCGGCTTTTAGACTAATTAAATGATGATATGCTTCTTGCGCAGTTTTAAGTTGAGTGATGGCTAGTTCTTTTTCGGCGCGCGCTGATGCCAGTGCTGCCGCTCTCTCGGCAATGCGCTCTGGCGTGATAAGCTCGTATGCTGCCAGTTGACCCTGTAGTTGGTTTACTTCATCATTGGTATTGCTCCAAAGTTTGGCAGTTGGAACGTAAAGGTCAAACCTTTGGAGATTGAAAATCTCTTTCATCATTTCGGTACGATCTTTAGGCCCCAGGTCTATAAAGGCTCTGAACTGTCCTTGGGGAATAATAATGGTCCGCTTGAAGTTTTGATAGCTAAGTCCCACTATATCAGTCACATTAGGCTTTTCCAGGGGCAGCCACTCTTCATGTTGTTTGCGGTACCAGGTTTCCGTACCAGAACTGATTAGCGCGTATTGTTTCGAATTGCGCTTATTGATGCGCTCTACTCTGTAAATTTCGTTTTTATAATTCTTAAACTCAAAATCAATCAAGGAGCGTTTTGACCTCAGGTTCATCATATTATAGTTACGATTGTCTCTACGGTTCATTCGCTCAGTTTCTCCATATAGAGCATAGGTAATGGCTTCCAGAATAGAGGATTTGCCCGAACCCACAGCACCGAAGATGCCAAACAGGCCGGCACCGGTAAGCTGTGTGAAGTCTATAACCTGTCTGCTTTGGTATGAATAAATACCCTCAATAGTCAGCTTTAGTGGTATCATATCAGTTGTCGTTCGTTATTTCTTGCAACAATGCCAATAGTTCTTCTCCGGGTTCTATGTTGTTGTATTTGGATTTAAAATAGGCTCTAAAAACTGTATGCACATCTTCAGGTACAATAGGTGCGGGAGAATCATTAAAGCCGGGTGTTGGTGCATCAGCCTTGGGTATGGGTATCAGATATACAATACCTTCATGTGACTGATAAAGCTGCTTGATGTCGGAAGCGCTTAGGTATGAATCTGTAATGATGCTTAACTCAACAAATGTGTCTGGATGGGCCGCTAGCCAGTCGCAGGCTTGCAATACACTCTCAAAGCTCTTTCTGTGCAGTTGTTTGCCCCCTTTTAGTGCGATGCTCTCTGTATTAACAGGCAGCCCCGGTTGGGCATGTATAATATTTACGTATTTGGTCTGCCCGGCTTCAGCAAAGCTATAACAGAGTGGAGAGGATGCATAGACAATGGGCTTTTCCTCTGTGCCTAGGTTTTTAAAGCCATGTATATGCCCCAAAGCTGTGTATTGAATCTGTTCGGGAATGGCTTCAGTATAAATCATATCTGCGTTGCCTATTTTAATGGGTTTTTCGCCCTCTGGCTCTTCCAATAGGGCAGTTCCATGCTTGTTCATATAAAGGTGTGCCATGAGGAGATTTACGCCCTTAGCATCGCAGTATGTTGTTGCCATATGGTTCCAGTTGTCTGCCAATACACGGTTCAGATTATCTTCTTTATCTGCCCCAAGATTTTCCTTGAGTCTTTGCTCATTGGCATAAGCAGTATGCAGCAGGCGTATCGGGAAATTTATCCCGTTGATAGTCAATTCAATGAAGCCGTTGTCTGTATTAGTTATACTGAAGTGCTCCGATGCAAATGCCTGGGTTCGGGCATTGGGTCTGCCTATCAAGATTATCCCATTGCTCTGCGCCAATGGACTGGGTGCCTCTATCAGGCTGGGAGCATCATGGTTGCCAGCAATAGCTATTACGGGACGCCTGCCATCTTTAGATAATCGTTTCACTGTTTTGTAAAACAAATCCATAGCTTCAACAGGAGGGTTGAATTGGTCGTATAGATCTCCCGCAATAAGCACTAAGTGTACTTCCTCTTGGTCGGCTATGGCGATGATTTCTTCCATAACTTCTGTTTGTTCTTGCAGCCTGGAAAAGCTGTCCAGTCTTTTACCCAAATGCCAGTCGGCGGTGTGCAGTATTTTCAGCATAACAATAGTGTTGGTGACAATTGTTGCGGCAAAGAAACGCCGCAACTGTGTCAAATTGCGGCGTAGTATCCTAAGTTAGCATACAAATGTAGTAGTTTTTGATTTTGCTTGTAGCTATCTTGCTATTTAGAGGCGAGAATGGTGTCGATTTTTATCTGCCAGATGTTGCAGCAAGGCCTCGTCTTTTTTATATACGTCTTGCAAGTAAATAAGTTGACGCAGGCTACTGTCGGCATTTACTGTGCAATAAATAATATAAACCGGCACATGGTCGGTAGGTATGTGCAAGGTCTTGTTTTTCTTTATGATATGGCTAATAGAGTCTTTAGAATACCCTTTGGGTTCCAGTACTAATGCGGCCAGACTTATAGGGTCTTTTACCCTCACACAGCCATGGGAGAGGGTTCTTTTTTTATTGCCAAATAAGCTACGATTGGGTGTATCATGTAAATAAATATCCCATTTATTGGGAAGGTTGAATTTTACGTAACCCAAAGCGGCATACGGCCCCGGGGGCTGCCGCACGTTAAATTGTTTGTAATTGCTGGTGTTTACCATACTGTTGGGCACCCTTTTCCCACCCTTATACACTTCGTATTTGGCGGGTATGCGGCCACCATAGTCTTTCAGCACGATAGAGTGAGGCAGGTTCCATGGTGGGCAAAGCACTATTTGCTTCATCGATTCCAGAATGGTGGGCGTTTGGGTGTGTAAGGCACCGACAATGGTACGTGTATGAAACTGATTAATACCATCTTTGAAATAATCCAATTCGGCTTGCGCAATATTGGCCCAGATATAGGTGCTGTCTGCATTATTGGGTAGCCACCTCATGCGCTCCATATTAATGCTTAATTGATTGAGATACCATTCTGGTTCTCGTTGTAAGACAGTGTTTAATGTCTCGTCAATATTATTGGTCCGGCCTATATGGCGTAAATATCTGTAATCAGCAATTAGGTTGCTATCTGCCTCGTTTTCTGACAGCTCGGCTTGAATGATGGGTAGCAGGGCACTATTGTCGCCCTCTTTAAGCTGCTGCTTAAGGGCTAAGTAATTGGAGTCGTTTTTCAGATGCATCCAGTGGCTCATCCCCTTCCGCATCATCTCGTATCTGGGATTTTGAGGGCGAAACGCGGCAAAAATATCATCCTGCTTTTCCCTAACCCCTTCAAGTAAGGGTAGGGCAGAGAATGTGCTATCGTTGCGGGCATGCCAGTCTGAGTCTACCTTTCCGGGATGGCTTTGGCCAAATGTTAAATCGACTGCCGCGGCAACCAGGTTTTTGCTTAGCAATACATCGAAATGCGCCAGGCTATCTTTGTTTTTGGTTTTTTGCTCGTAGAAGTTACGCAAACGAGAAAGTTCGTATTGTTCTGCATGCAAGCCATCCAGCTGTAAATCGGAAATATTATTCAATATCTGTGACACATTGTCCGCAATATGCAATTCATCCAGCCAGAGCGGAGCTCCTTCATTATGACTATATAATTCTTCAATACCGGCAATGATATGTTTGTTTCTAAATGTGCTGTCGGCAAGGTCTTTCAAAAGGGATTCCTTAGCTACTGTAATACTAGCAGGATCAACATTTTCTTCAAAGATGCTGCTTATGCTCTCCCAAGCGCTGGCGCCCGAATTGCCTGAGCGACATGCTTCCGTACTCAGTAATAGCAAGCTAAGCCCCAAGGGGAGTAAGGGTGATGTTTTAGTTCTATTTCTCATAAATTCATCAATGATGTGTGTAGGTTTATCTCTTTTGATTTAGGTTTTACTACAGGTTTCTAATGTCCTTCTCAGAGGTAGTTGTACGTCTTTCAGCAGCATTACCGAGATATAGACGCTAAAACTTGGCCGAGTCTGAGTGTATCCCATTTTCATGGTTATAGGGTTTATATTTTTTTAAACATAAGCAATTCGGTTTAAATAGATTCACAAAATCTGAACTTTTGGTATTATCATATCTTATGCTTTCATTTGCCTGTACTTTTTTCTGAACTTTTTGAGTGTCAGTCCCATATCTAATGCTATATAATCTCCGTAAACTTGGTATTTGCCCCAGGAGGATGAAGATACCTCCAGATTATAAAAGCGATAATAGCCACTCAAATATGGGGTAGTAGCTTTTTGTAGGCTCAGACCAATATGCCATTTCGACCAAGAAGTATAAAAGTCGATACCCGCACCAAAGAAGATAGATGGGTACAATAGTGCGTCTTCCTTGGATAGAATATTGAGTTCAAACATTGCTTCGTTGGCACCATTGATTTCATAGGGCTTTACCTTGCTGCAATGATATTGTCCATATTGTAGCAAATCGATATTGCATCCGGCGCGCAGATAGAGATTAACCTTTTTGCTGTAAGCTCTACGATAGTAAATACCGAGCGGCACAGAGAGCACATTGTGTTTATATCTTATTTGTCTAAAGACATCATCGTAATGTTTCGACTCCGGAATGCCTACTTCCGCTCCCGGCAGTTCATAAAGTGATATTCCAATCCGATTTTATAGCCTCGGGTTGGCCGGGTGTTGATACTATACTTACCTTGTTCCAATGTAGTACGAGCAGGAGTGCTTATGTACTGCGCGAGAAAGAAGCGCCAATGCTTGTATAAATGGTCACGCTCGAGTTGAGCATGCCCAAATTCTGCGTTCAAGAGCAGCATGGCCGGTATCAATATTAGTTTTATTAGATTCATACACTTAGCATAAATGTTGGTATAAGACAATCAGTTTGTTACAAAAGTCGTTGAACTAAATATAACGCTCAATTTGCATTGCCTATTATATTGTCTCATGGCGACATTTTTTCATTTGTTGTGTACATAATTTGTGTATGAGCAAAGATTATTGAAAATTAGTAGTTATGCAAGAAACGGTGACTCATTTACAAATCATTAAAAAGGCATCATATAGCTCTATTTTAAAGTTAGGATGCGTATTGAATTGTTGTATATTTGTCGTCCGAAAAAAACATTATCCGATATGAGTAAATTCTCAAGTTTTGATTTTTCCAATAAGAAAGCTCTGGTAAGGGTGGACTTTAATGTGCCTATCAGAGAGGGAAAAATAACAGATGACACAAGAATTAGAGCTGCCCTGCCTACCATTCAGAAAATACTGAAAGATGGGGGTAGTGTTATCTTGATGAGCCACTGGGGCAGACCTATCAAAGATATGGCCAAGAAACCAGAACTTACACATGCAGACTTCTCATTAAGTCGTATTGTAGGTCATTTGTCAGACTTACTGGGAGTGCCTGTGATATTTACTGATGATTGTATCGGTGAAGATGCGGCTAAAAAGGCAGCGGCTTTGCAAAATGGTCAGGTGTTGTTGCTGGAAAACCTTCGTTTCCATCCTCAGGAAGAGAAAGGCGATGCTGCCTTTGCTAAGCAATTGGCCAGCTATGGTAATGTTTATGTGAATGATGCATTCGGCACTGCGCATAGAGCTCATGCATCTACCGCTATTATCGCAGAAAACTTTGACGCATCCAACAAATTATTTGGACTGTTGATGGAAGGTGAGGTGAATGCTGCGCAAAAGGTGCTGTCGCAAGCTGAGAAGCCTTTTACCGCTATTATAGGAGGCGCCAAGGTGTCGGATAAAATCCTGATTATCGAAAATCTGCTGGAAGCAGCTACAGATATTATAATTGGTGGTGGTATGGCATATACATTTGCCAAAGCTATGGGAGGAAAAATTGGTTCTTCACTTTGCGAAGACGACCGTCTGGATACCGCCAAATCACTTTTGGAGAAAGCTAAAGCAAAAGGTGTCAATATTCACCTACCCGAAGATAGTCTGGCGGCAGACCGTTTTGCCAATGACGCAGCTACTCAGGATGTAGTAAATGATAATATTCCTGATGGCTGGATGGGTCTGGATATTGGTCCGAAGGCACAAGATATGTTTAAGGATGTTATTGAGCGCTCCAAAACTATTCTCTGGAATGGTCCTATGGGTGTGTTCGAGATGGAATCTTTCCAAAAAGGTACCAAAGTTATCGCAGAAGCAGTGGCCAAAGCAACAGAAAATGGTGCTTTCAGCCTTGTAGGTGGTGGTGATAGCGTAGCGGCGGTGAACAAATTTGGCTTTACAGAAAAGGTGAGTTATGTTTCTACCGGCGGTGGTGCATTACTCGAATTCTTCGAAGGTAAAGTATTGCCAGGTATTGCAGCTATTGAAGCTTAGTAGTATCCTTGAGAACAGGTAGCATTTTCTTTTTTGATAACTATAGGGAGCTTGGTCATTAGGACTTAGCTCCCTTTCCATTTCGAAAGGGGAGGCAGTATCCCTCGCTATTCATTATTAAATTGAAATCAAGGCATCCTAGTAGGGGCCTTATAGGATATTTTTCTAGGGCGTACAGCAGTAGACCACTGATACGTCCCTTTACGCTTAGCATGTAAAATCAGGCACTCTTTTCCCAAAAAATAGTTGATACTATCCTTTTAGTATCTACTATTGTAGCCTTGAAAACGGATAAGCAGTGGATATTAACTGAAGTGAGCCATATGACACCAAATAAGAAGGCAGCCTGCTGCAGGGCTGCCTTCTTATTGTATGAAAAGAAAATATCGACTTATCTAGCAATATTCACCGCTCGTTTTTCTCTGATAACGGTAACTTTAATTTGACCCGGATATTGCATTTCTTTTTGAATCTTATCTGCAATTTCAAAGCTGAGTCTGTCGCTGTCGTTATCTGTTACTTTATCAGCCTCTACAATCACGCGCAACTCTCTACCGGCTTGGATGGCATATGCTTTTTCCACACCATCGTAAGCCACAGCAAGGTTTTCTAAGTCTTTGATTCTCTGCAAGTAGCTCTGCATAATCTCACGTCGTGCACCAGGGCGGGCGCCGCTGATGGCGTCACAAGCTTGTACAATAGGTGAGATGATATAAGCCATCTCCATTTCATCGTGGTGTGCGCCGATTGCATTCACCACTGCCGGATGCTCACCAGCTTTTTCAGCCAGTTTGGCACCCAAGATAGCATGGCTCAGTTCTGTTTCCTCATCAGGCACTTTACCTATATCGTGCAGCAGACCAGCGCGCTTGGCAAGTTTCACTACTTTTTGACCCAAGCCCAGCTCAGCAGCCATAATGCCACAAAGGTTGGCAGTTTCTTTAGAGTGCATGAGTAGGTTTTGGCCATAAGAAGAGCGGAAGCGCATCTTACCTACCATGCGCACCAGGTCTTTATGTAAGCCGTGAATGCCCAGCTCAATGATGGTGCGCTCACCAATCTCCATAACCTGATCTTCAATCTGGCGTTTTGTTTTTTCCACCACTTCTTCAATACGTGCAGGGTGTATACGACCATCCTGTACCAGTCTTTGCAAAGACAGACGAGCTATCTCTCTGCGCAGAGGGTCGAAGCAGCTTAATATAATTGCCTCAGGGGTATCATCAATTACCAAATCTACACCGGTAGCAGCTTCTAATGCGCGGATGTTGCGTCCCTCACGGCCTATTATTTGGCCTTTAATTTCATCGCTTTCCAGATTAAAAACAGTGATGGCATTTTCTATCGTTTGCTCAGCAGCAACACGTTGTATGCTCTGGATAACTATTTTCTTAGCCTCTTTATTGGCATTGGTTTTGGCTTGCTCTACTATTTCTTGGATATGCGCCATCGCATTGGTGCGGGCTTCTTCTTTCATCGCCTCCATCAGCTCGGCTTTGGCCTCTTCTGCAGATAGGTTGGCAATTTTTTCCAGGCGTTTTATCTGCTCCTCCTGATGGCGCTCAAGCTCTGCACGTTTGATTTTTGCAGATTCTATCTGATCGTTTAGTACCGCTCTTAGTTCGTTATTCTCATTAGCCTGTGTTTGAACGGCACGCAGTTTGTCGTTTAGTGATTGTTCTTTTTGTTTAAGTCTGTTTTCTTGCTCGGCAAGTTTTTGATTTCTTGCAATCGTTTCTTTTTCGTGTTCAGATTTAAGTTGGAGGAAATGTTCTTTAGCTTCCAGTATTTTTTTCTCTTTGAGGGTTTCTGACTTAGCTTTTGCTGTGTCTAAAATTTTCTGGGCTTGTTGCTCTGCTTCTTCTAATTTCTGAGCTGTGTTCTTGGCGAAGATTAGCTTACCTAAAAAGATACCTAATCCTACACCCACCACAACCGCTATAATTATTGCGATATTGTCCATTAAGTATATAGTTGTTGTTTAATTGTTAAATGAATGTGATTAAATTGGTGAGTATTTGTTTGTTATTATGACCTGCGAAGTTAAATTATTTTTTAATTCAGCGACAATATTTCTTTGATAAAACCGCCGCAGATGCCCGAGAATTTCGCAAAGTTTGGAACTTACAATAGCAATTTTAAGTAATTTTGTGGCATGCAATTATTAGATGGTAAAAAAGTGTCAGAAGCTATTCTGGCAGATATAAAAAATCAAGTGGATCAGCGCATCGCTGAACATAAAAAAGTGCCTCATCTGGCCGCTATTCTTGTGGGTGACAATCCGGCTAGTCAAACCTATGTAGCCTCAAAAGTTAAAACTTGCGAATATTTGGGTTTTAAATCTACCTTATCACGTTTAAGTGCTGAGACTAGCGAGGAAGAACTGCTGCAGCTAATTGAAAAATACAATCAGGACACTGATATTGATGGTATTTTGGTACAATTGCCTTTGCCCAAACATATTTCTGAGGATAAAATCATCAATAGTATCAGTCCGGAAAAGGATGTAGATGGTTTTCACCCTAGTAGTATAGGTAAGATGGTTTTAGGGCAGGATACTTTCATCCCCGCCACACCTAACGGAATTGTAATGATGCTGGATTATTATAAGATTCCAACCGAAGGCAAACACTGTGTAGTGATAGGTCGTAGTAACATCGTGGGTACGCCCATGAGTGTGCTCATGAGTAGAAATGCTCAGCCCGGTAACTGTACCGTGACGCTTACGCACTCTAAAACTAAGAATCTTAAAGAGATTTGTCTTCAGGCGGATATTATCATTGCGGCAATTGGTCGCCCCAACTTTGTTACTGCCGACATGGTTAAAAAAGGGGCAATAGTAATCGATGTGGGTATCAACAGAATAGAAGATGCCAGTCGCAAATCTGGTTTTCGCCTTGTGGGTGATGTAGATTTTGAAGCGGTAAAAGAAAAATGTAGTTACATTACTCCCGTTCCCGGGGGTGTTGGAAAAATGACTATTTGCGCCCTCATGCAAAATACCTTGAAGGCATGTGACCTTTAAAGATTTGATGCTTATAATTTTAATTTCTGATAATTCAAGTTACTATTATTATTGATAAAGGGTCTGCCCATATCGGCAGGCCCTTTTGATTAGCACCGCGGCGGCAATCCCGGACTCGTTGGTGGTTTGCAGCACGGTTTGAGTGAAAGTGAGGCGGTAGCTAAGGGTGCTTCTAGGTATCAAATCAATAATGGTGGCTATAAGATATGAATCTTTAGCATCTTAGTAGAGGCTTCACCAGAGTGTAGTGGCATTTGTGGCTGATGGCCATTTGTTGCTATATGCTCGTATCTAAAATAAAGACGCCCGCTAATTATTGCGGTGTCATCTGAGCCACGTACTTGCATGCGTTATTGAAATGTGTGCATTCGATATTTAATCAGTTGTTTATTGAGTTTATGTAAAGTATGTTGGCAATCAGGCAATTCGTATTTTTCTTCAAATAAACGAGTTTTATCGAGGCGAAATGCCTTCTAAAAATCAGATTTAAGCAAATCAATCAATTTCCTATCTTTGCACTCTTATGGAAATGCTTAAGCAAAAAATTGCGGAATTAAAGAACGAAATCAGCAATACCTCAATTACAGATGCCGCTAGCTTGGAAGCCTACAGAATCAAATTTCTGGGCAGCAAGGGTCTGATAAAAGAGGCTTTCTCGGCTATGAAAGATGTAGCTCCGGCAGATAAAAAGGCTGCGGGGCAACTATTAAATGAGTTGAAGCAGTTTGCGGAAGCTCATTTTGAAAACCATAAGCATTTACAGTCTTCATCTGACAAGAAAGGTAAAAACCTAGACTATTCCTTACCAGGCCTGCAAATGCCGGTGGGTAGCCGTCATCCCTTAAAGGTCACAGAAAACGAAATTATCAGTATTTTTAATAAAATTGGTTTCGTGGTGGCAGAGGGTCCTGAGATTGAGGACGACTGGCATAATTTTACAGCCTTGAATATGCCCGCAGACCATACGGCTAGAGATATGCAGGATACCTTCTACGTTGCACAGCAGCCAGATTGGGTATTGCGCACGCATACCTCTTCTACTCAGGCCAGAGTGCTGGAAGAAGGCAAGTTGCCTGTAAGAGTTATCTGCCCGGGTAGAGTTTATCGCAATGAAACCATCAGTGCCAGAGCGCACTGCTTCTTCCATCAGGTTGAAGGCTTATATATCGACAAAAATGTTTCCTTTGCCGACTTAAAGCAAGCTTTGTACTACTTTGTAAAAGAAATGTTTGGGTCTAATGTAAAGGTGCGTTTCAGACCCTCCTATTTCCCTTTTACCGAACCGAGCGCAGAGATGGATATCAGCTGTACTGTCTGTGGAGGCAAAGGATGCTCGCTCTGTAAAAATACGGGTTGGGTAGAAATTTTGGGATGCGGCATGGTGCATCCTGATTTGCTCCGAAACTTTAATATTGACCCAGAGGTCTATACGGGATTTGCATTTGGTATGGGCGTAGAACGTATTACCCAGATAAAATACCAGGTCAATGATTTGCGACTGTATTCCCAGAATGATGTGCGCTTTCTGAAGCAGTTTACTACCTTGCAGACTTAAAAAATATTCCTTTTTCGATGGCATTAGCCCTGCGCTAATGCCTCGCTTGTTATTAACCAGAATTCAGCAATAAGTATTTAGCCTTGATATTAGTTACAGGAGCCAGTGGATTTGTGGGTACACATCTTTTGGAAGCGTTGGTGCAACAAGGGCTTCCTGTGAGAGCCTTGTATCATAAAAGACCACCGGGAATTCAGCATGAATTGATCGACTGGCAAAGTTGTGATTTGCTGGATGTCTATGCCGTAGAAGAAGTAATGCGCGGTGTAGATAAGGTGTTTCACTGTGCTGCTATTGTGTCTTTTAACAAGCATGATCGCGAAAAGGTTATTGAGCATAACCGAACCGCAACTGCGCATGTGGTAGATGAGTCTTTAGCTGCAGGAGTTAACAGATTTATCCACTTTAGTTCCATCGCGGCATTGGGCAGACCCACCAAGGAGCATAATCTGATATCGGAAGAAACGCATTGGGAAGAGAGCATTCTCAATACCGCCTATGCCCGAGGAAAGCATCAGTCAGAAATGGAGGTATGGAGAGGTATGGCAGAAGGGCTGAATGCTGCTATTCTCAACCCTGGTATCATCCTTGGAGAGGGCGATTTTCATCAGGGTTCTGCGCAGTTGTTTCAAACAGCTTACGAGGAGTTTCCTTGGTACACAGAGGGTATCAATGCCTGGGTAGATGTCAAGGATGTGGTAAGGGCAGCGCTGCTGTTGATGAATAATGAAGAAGTGCAGGAGCGTTTTGTACTTGCAGAAGACAATTATTCCTATAAAGAAATATTTACCTGGATGGCAGAGGCCTTGGGTAAGCGACCACCGCATAGAAAAGCCAGCCCATTTATGAGCAAGGTGGCATGGCTGTTGTCTGCATTAAAGGCAGGGCTTAAAGGGCGCCAATCCGTGCTTACGCGGGAGACTGTGCGCACCGCCCAAGCTAAAAATCATTATGATAATTCGAAATTTTTGAACACTTTTCCGGAGTTTAAGTACAGGGAAATGAAAGATACCATTGAAAGAGTGTCAAAAAGTTTTCTTAAGAATATATGATTTTTTTTGTCTTTTTCAAACTTTTATTTAATCTTGCAGTGGAAATGTGCAGATAAATTACCTCAACATCTTCCACCACCAACTAAATTTTACAAATTTTTACTCTATTCAACATTCGTTATCACGCTTTTCTATTACGAAAGCAACCTTTGTTTTATTCATCACTAAACAAATTTCTTAATGCCTTACGACATCAATCAACTCCAAGACATGATTGTCCCTGAGCTTAATGATATTGCGGAACAGCTTGGAGTGCCTAATTTTAAGAAATTAGATAAACAACAATTAATCTACAAAATCATAGATAAGCAAGCTGCAGCTGCCTCGGCCGAAGCCGATACTACTCCTACCAAAAGGGTTAAAAGAGCCCGGGTAAAAAAGGCCGTCGCTGCAGAACCAACAGAAACTAATGATACTGTTTCTGTTATGGAAGATAACGAAACTCCAAATGCTATTGAACTTAACGAAAATGAGGATGTAGCACCGGCCAAACCAAAAAAGATTGCTAAACCGCGCAAACAGACCAAACGTACTAAGAAGGAAGAGGAGGCTATAGAAGACGCCAAGCTTCTGGAGTTTGAACCTGAAGAGGAAACCGGCAAAAGGAAAGCTAAGGCAGTAACGCCAGTAGCAGAAGCAGAAGCTGAAGAAGCAAGTTTGGAAACAGAACCAACTCCTATTCCTCTCGTAGAGCCTAAACCCGTTGTCACAGAGTCTGGAGATGTAATCGAAGTTCAGGCTCCCAATCCAACCGAACCGGCTACGGAAAAATCACAAGCGGCTCATAATACCGGCAGAAATCGCCACGCCCATCAAAATAACAGAAATGGCCGCAACAGCACGCAGGAGCAAAATCATGGCTTCAATATCGAGTTTGATGGCATTATTGAGAGTGAAGGGGTGCTGGAAATGATGCCCGATGGCTACGGATTTCTTAGAAGTAGCGATTACAACTACCTCAGCTCTCCCGACGATATCTACGTTTCCCCTTCTCAAATTAAACTATTCGGTCTCAAAACCGGCGATACGGTAAAAGGCAATGTGCGCCCTCCTAAAGAAGGCGAAAAATACTTTGCCCTGCTTAAGGTTGCAACTATAAACGGCCGCCTGCCTGAGGAAATCCGCGATAGGGTGCCTTTTGACTACCTTACACCACTTTTCCCTACAGAAAAGTTCAAACTGGATATGGGGCCTACCAATTTAAGTACCCGAATTATGGACCTGTTTACTCCTATTGGTAAAGGTCAGCGTGGACTTATCGTAGCGCAACCAAAGACCGGTAAAACCATGCTGCTCAAGGAGATTGCCAACGCTATTGCAACCAACCATCCTGAAGTATATCTTATGATTGTGCTTATTGACGAGCGTCCGGAGGAGGTTACTGATATGCAAAGAAGTGTGAACGCTGAAGTTATCGCTTCAACATTTGACGAACCGGCAGAGAAGCATGTTAAAGTATCGGGTATAGCATTACAAAAGGCCAAACGCCTGGTAGAGGTAGGGCATGATGTGGTTATCCTGCTCGATTCTATTACCCGTCTGGCACGTGCCCACAATACCGTGGCTCCCGCTTCAGGTAAGGTGCTCAGTGGTGGTGTGGAAGCCAATGCTATGCAAAAACCTAAACAGTTTTTTGGTGCAGCCAGAAAAATAGAAAACGGAGGCTCACTCACCATCCTAGCTACAGCGCTTACCGATACGGGTTCTCGTATGGATGACTATATCTTCGAAGAATTTAAAGGTACCGGTAATATGGAGCTGCAGCTGGATCGTAAACTGGCCAATAAGCGTATTTTCCCGGCTATCGATATCACTTCTTCATCCACCAGACGTGATGATTTGCTAATGAGCAAGGATACGCTGGGTAAAATGTGGATTCTGCGTAATCACCTAGCTGATATGAACACGGATGAAGCTATGAAGTTCTTGCTGCAAAATATTAAGGGTACGCGCAGTAATGAGGAGTTTTTGATTACTATGAACAAATAGTTCTGTATTGCGTTGCAGTATTTTACTGCATTCATTCAGAACAACATACTATATAAAATTTCGGCTGAGTACAGTTGCATGACTGGCTCGGCCGTTTTTTTTGTTTTCAAGGGAGGATCTGGGCAGTGAGCCATGGATTTAGTGTAGCATGTAGACCTCGGTTGGGTTGCACTTGCCTTTATTATTCAGGTATGCTCCGCTTTAAGGTTGCGTTGCAGGCTGCAGGCCAGCAGTTCACACTTAAGTTTCGTGATAAGGCAATTCAGGAGCTTAAAGGTGAATATTATCCTATAACTATTCCTGTTAGGTCCTGATATTATCCCCTGAAT
>DATGQB010000022.1:0-2673 GCA_035304405.1 Edaphocola sp. | reverse complement strand
TGATAAGGATGGAGCCCAGGGCAAAAAACGCATTGGAGCAGCTATGGTACTTTTGGGATATTCGCTGCCCTTAGATTTTGGCAGAAAATAATTGGTGGAGTCTATCTTCCTTAAATAATCAATTGACTTATCCCAGCCAATCAATGATACAGATACTGATGGAAATCAGGCAGCAGAGATTAAACCCAGATTACGCATTAGGAATTTAAAATAAAATTATTATGGCAAATAATCCACAAAATAGTGAAAAAAGCATAATGAATTATGGTTTTTGAGCTATTGAAGTGGATTAGAAGCAAGAATAATTTTATATAAAGAGTCTAATGCGTAATCTGGGTTTATGAATATTTACAACACTCCGCATACTCATTTGCAACTCATGGGGCTCGATGGAGCCCCATGAGTCTCTTATAACAATTTGCAAAATAAGAATTCCATAAGCTCTGCCATGTAGGTGCTTGTCCTTTCAGCCACTCAAAGCCTTAGCCAGCGCTACTTTGACCATAATTTTATGTTTGGTTGCACATTCAGACTAAGCATCCAGTAATAATCTATTCGCTCAAAGCTTAGATCATAAAAAGGTTGCACCCTTAAGCTAATCCCACAAAAATCTGCAATTCGCTTTTCATAGCTCAGTCCTAAGATTATCATTTCTCGACTAGGAACAGACAAAGCCGGATTATTAGGATTGGCATTTAAAGCACTAAACAAAATATCACCCTGTGGTGCTATAAACTGCTCCCCGCGCCAGTAGCCAAGATGTGCTCCAAAATCATTACGATAACGCAGACCTAGATTGGCATAAAGTGCATTACCCTTTGTGTAGGGCAATCCTGCATTTTTTGCCAAATCGCGAAAGAGCATATAGTTGAGATTGAAATACAGATTAGAAACGTCCTTGCCGGCATCATTTTGTAGCGCATCAAAACGTAAACCCAGCGAAGCATTTACGATAGTGCTGGTAGGCAAACTTGTGGTATCTAGCTGGCCCCCGCTATGGGTAGCTAATGCTTGCAAAGGCACTGATAAGGACCAAGACTCATTGCCATAAATTTTCAAGTCGGTATGATGGCCTACCACAAAGCGCTCATTATAATCGGCGTAGGGGTATTGCATTCTTTGCCAATCAATCCATGTTTCCGAATAAATATTGTCTTTCTCCACCTTCATACTCAGTCCTTCCTCCAGATGGTGGTTTATCATGCGTTCATAAGCATAAAGTGGGTCATACATCCTATGATGTACATGACCGGCAATATTGCCAAATGCCAGACTATAACCATTCTTCTGTAATTGTAATAAATAATAAGGTGCTATCCTTGCGAAGCCAACATTCCCAAAATCTTTCTGAAGATAAATGCCAGCCTGTAAATGCACGAATTTATTAGGTCTATATATCAAGGAGGGTATGTGCTGGTGTCCAAACAAGGTGTAGCCGCTGGCCGTGGGCAAAAAGTACTCATTATTTTTAAAATAGCCCTGACTGTACCAGTTGAGATACAAACCTTGGTCAAGGCTCTCCTCATCATAGGATTGGGCCTGGTCGGCATGCCAATCCATTTGGGCGGAAGCACGAAGGCAAACCAAAACGGTCAGAGCAGCAGCGGAGCTGAGTTTTTTCATAAGATAGGCCATATTTAAATTGTGCATACGCAAGTGTTTTTAGGATTTGCTGACTGATTCAGTTTATTCTTCTACAAATATGCTTACTTTTGTACCCATGAGTAACGCTAATATATACGCAGAAAAACTACTGCAAATTAAGGCATTGAAATTAAATGTGGCGCAACCATTCACCTGGACTTCAGGATGGAAATCGCCGGTATATTGTGATAATAGAAAGCTGCTTTCTTTTCCGCATGTAAGAGACTATGTAAAGAGTGAGTTGGCCAATCTGATATTGGATAAATTTGGCGATGCAGAAGTGGTTGCCGGCGTGGCTACTGCGGGTATTCCACATGGTGCTTTGGCTGCTGACTTGTTGCGCTTGCCATTCGTATATGTTAGAGACAAGCCCAAAGGTCATGGCTTGGGTAATCAAATAGAAGGAGCCCTTGAAGCCGGCCAAAAAGTTGTGGTTGTAGAAGATTTAATTTCTACGGGCAAAAGTAGCCTGGCGGCGGTAAACGCTTTAAGAGCTGCAGGTGCAGAAGTAATTGGTCTGGTGGCATTATTCTCTTATGGTTTTGATGCAGCTACCAAAGCTTTTGAAGAAGCCGGTGTACCCTTTTACACCATTAGCAATTACAATGCATTACTGGAAGTAGCGTTAAAACAAGGTATCGTTACCGACGATCAGATGAGCACCCTCAACGACTGGCGCAATCAACCAGACACCTGGATGCAATAACCCAAGAAGATAACATAAAATTTCATTTAACCCAGATTACGCATTAGACTCTTTATATAAAATTATTCTTGCTTCTAATCCACTTCAATAGCTCAAAAACCATAATTTATTATGCTTTTTTCACTATTTTGTGGATTATTTGCCATAATAATTATCTTTTAAATTCCTAATGCGTAGTCTGGGTTTAAAAATCAAGCTATCATGAAACAATTGCTCACATTCTTCTTACTCCTATCTGCCACAAGTATTTGGGCACAGCAAGTTCAGTTTTCCAAACCGCAACAGTTTAATGCCAATAAAGATAAAGTGGTTATAGGAGGCTG
>DATGQB010000021.1:0-4247 GCA_035304405.1 Edaphocola sp. | reverse complement strand
AGCTGATTATTGGAACAGTAATAACATTTCTAAACAGGTATGAAAAGAAAGATTCTTGCTAGCTTTTTAACGGTATTGATATTATCAGTATGTGCAGGCGTTTTTGTTGCGCAGGCTCAACAGCGTCAGCGTAATGCAGATTTGATGGAAGCAGGTTTTATGTTGTTTCCGGATTTGAGGGAAGATTTTGAGCTTTACTTTGGCACCTTTCTTGAAGATAAAAAGAATTTTCTGGTAGCCTATAATGACTTGCTGAAGGGTTATAGTCAATTTGATTGGGGACGCATGAGGGCAGTGGAAGCTTTTTTTATATTTGCAGACAGTCACGATAAGCTTTTTGTCGTAGATAGGCGTGGGGAGGAGCATGCAGGGGAGATAGAAGAATTTTTGGAAGATGAAGTAAAGGTGCGAACCGACTGGATGCATGTGGATGCATTGAGAGAAGACCTTGATATGATAAATCAGCGTGAGGGCAGTTTTATCATATCATTATTTAGAGCAATTGAAAAGGACCTCGAGCCAAGCAATATGAAACTGATATTCCTAAACCTAGGCTGGAATGCATACGCCCTCACTGCTGTGGATATTGGCCTGTATCAGGTTTTGACCGGAAAATTTGGTCAGTATTTTTACGGCGTAGAGCAAATCAGGAAGTAGGCTATGTGGGTATTTTTGACATCGCATCATTGCGAGTGTCGAGTTGTGGCCATTTTAAAATGTATGAAGCATCATCATACTCCGCCGCAAGCGAGCTCCAGGGCTGAGCGATTGGGGAGCGGCCCAAATCCCCCAAAAGCAAATGATGCATATACCACTACCATCTACAAGCAACAAGCCCCGGCCGTAGCACAGGGCTTGTTACGTTGAGTATTTTCTGTTGTCTATTGTGAGAGTACCTTCACCATGTCTAGCATTTCATTGCTGATACTCAATTTTTTGTCGCAACCACCCTTAAATGGTGCAAAGACGATATCGTTGTTTTTGATACCCACCATCACGGCAGATTTTCCTTCTTTCAGGCCCAGCACCGCATGGTATCCCATTTTGCTGGCCTGCATACGGTCATAATAGGTAGGAGAGCCTCCACGCTGTATATGTCCCAGTACTGCCATGCGCACATCCATTTTAGGATATTTATTTTTCAGAATAGTAGTTAAGGGCTCAGCGCCAAAATCGTCGCCTTCTGCTACTACAATGATGTGCACGTTCTTTTTGCGTTTTTGGTCGTAGTTGATCATTTGCACTAGGCGTTCTACATTGGTGATGCGCTCTGGTACCAGCACCTCTTCCGCTCCGGTGGCGATGCCACTGTGCAGGGCTATATACCCGGCATCTCTGCCCATAACCTCGATGATAAACAGTCTTTCGTGAGCGGCTGCGGTATCTCTGATTTTGTCTATTGCTTCCATAGCAGTATTCACTGCAGTGTCAAAGCCAATTGTATATTCCGTGCCTGCAATATCTCTGTCTATGGTACCGGGCACACCTATTACTTTGATGCCATGTTCATTCTGCAGTATTTCGGCTCCTCTGAAGCTACCGTCACCACCAATAACAACTAGGCCATCAATACCACGGTCTTTAAGGTTCTTAGCTGCTAGCGCGCGCCCTTCGGGCTGCAAAAATGCTTCGCTGCGTGCCGTCTTTAAAATGGTGCCCCCGCGGGAGATGATATTGGCCACATCTCGCGATTGCATCGCCTGAATATCGTTTTCGATAAGTCCTTTATAGCCATAGCGGACCCCAAAAGCCTCCATATGATGATATAAGGCTGTGCGCACCACCGCTCTGATAGCCGCATTCATACCGGGGGCGTCGCCCCCTGAAGTGAGCACTGCAATTTTTTGCATAGTATTTTAAGTTTTATTAGTTAGAACCAGTATGGCCAAATCCGCCGGCGCCTCTCTCGCTATCGGTAAGTTCTGCTACCTCCTCCCAATTGATTTTGGTATAGGCCGCGATTACCATTTGTGCTATACGCTCTCCGGGTTCAATAGTTTGCAGCTCTCCCGATAGATTGACAATGGCTACTTTTATTTCGCCCCTATAGTCACAGTCTATAGTGCCCGGAGCGTTGATGACAGTAATGCCCTTTTTGATGGCCATGCCACTGCGCGGGCGTATCTGAGCTTCATAGCCTTCAGGTAGTTCGATAAAAAGTCCTGTTGGTATTAGCACTCGCTCCATGGGTTGGAGTAGTATAGTGCTGTCGATATGGGCGCATAAATCCATTCCGGCCGCACCCGGGGTTTGGTATTTTGGTAAAGGGTATGAGGATTTGTTTACAATCTTTACTTGCATGAATTCTTTATTTGTCTGTGTGAAAATTACGAAAAAAGTAGGGATAGCATACCTTCATGCACCCGGTTATTGGTGGCGAGTGTTTCGCCTTCCCAGATACTGGCTTCCTGATTTAGGAAATTGCTTACCCTGCCACCTGCTTCAGTTACAATAAGATAGCCTGCGGCGACATCCCAGGCTTTCAAATTCATTTCCCAGAATGCATCAAAACGACCGCAAGCCACCCAGCACAGGTCTAGCGCTGCGGCGCCCAGACGGCGTATGGGAAGTCCGCTGTGATATACTTTATTGAACAAGTCAATGGGTTGCAAATCCCCTTGCGGAGCAGAATACGGGAAGCCGGTTACTACCAAAGCCTTACGAACATCCTGCTTCTGAGATACTTTGATGGCTTTTCCATTCAGATAAGCGCCCTCGCCTTTTTGTGCATAAAATAGTTCGTTCATCATAGGGTTATACACCGCCCCGAGCAGGGTAGTGCCCTTGTAGGATAGTGCAATACTGATGCAACAGAGCGGTATGCGGTGCGCGAAATTTACCGTGCCGTCGATGGGGTCTATAATCCATTTAAATGCTGCATCTTCCTGTTGATTGCCCAGCTCTTCACCAATAAACCCGTGCTCGGGAAAGGCCTCAGAGAGCGCATTCACAATATATTGTTCAGAGGCCTCGTCTATTTGCGTTACCAGATTATTGATAGTGTCTTTATGGCTAATACTCAGTTCTACATTAAAGCCATCACGTACTATTTTTCCTGCTTCTTGTATTACCTCTAGCAGTTTGATGCGTTCCCGTTCCAGGTTCATTATAAATTGGTTTGTGCAACAAAGATAGTATTCAATGCTTTAAATCCCATTCCTTTTATTGGTCTGAGCACTTAGACGTCGTGGAGAAAATTATCGGAGCCATTGCCTCAAAAAAGCTAAATTTGCAGCTGATTATCTGAAATATGGGACAAAAAAAGCTAATACGCTTCAACGAGATTAAGACTTTTCCAAATGTGCTGGAGTTTCCGCAGGATATGAAGGGGAAATGGCATTCATTTTTTAAAAATGATCATCCAATAACCTTAGAGTTGGCATGCGGTAAGGGCGAATACGCTGTAGGTTTGGGCAGGATGCATCCGAATCGTAATTTCATTGGCATTGATATCAAAGGTAATCGCATATGGAGAGGCGCCAAGACAGCTTTGGAAGAAGGATTGAGCAATGTGGCTTTTGTGCGTTCACACATAGATAAAATTACCGATTATTTTGCGCCCGGCGAGGTGGCTGAGATTTGGATTACCTTTCCCGATCCGCAGCTCAAAGGGGCAAGAATGAAGAAGAGGCTTACTTATCCAAGGTTTTTGAGATTGTATCAGCAGATTATGCAAAAGGATGGTCATATCAATCTCAAAACGGACAGCCCTGATTTGTATCAGTTCACACAAGCAGTTATCGAATTGTATGAGCTGCCTTTGGCTTTTGCCTCAGACAACATTTATGCATTGCCCGAGCGCCCAGCTGAGCTGAATATCAAAACCCATTATGAAGGGCTCGATATCGCTGGCAGCAATAGAGTACACTATTTGAAGTTTCAGTTACCGGCGCACTTACCAGAAGAGAAAGACAAGGTGCTCAAAGAGATGTTTGTAAGGACACAAGAACGTTAAATATAAAATGGTGAAATATATTAAGGCTGTGGCGAAATGCGCAGCCTTTTTTATTTTTCAGATACTATTATGGTGTAGGGATGAAGTTGGGTTAGTAACAACTCTCATGAATTGGTACTTATTGCAGGTGCTCACTGGGGCTCGATAATTTATTTTAACCCAGATTACGCATTAGACTCTTTATATAAAATTATTCTTGCTTCTAATCCACTTCAATAGCTCAAAAACCATAATTCATTATGCTTTTTTCACTATTTTGTGGATTATTTGCCATAATAATTTTCTTTTAAAT
>DATGQB010000020.1:0-3465 GCA_035304405.1 Edaphocola sp. | reverse complement strand
ACTCTTTATATAAAATTATTCTTGCTTCTAATCCACTTCAATAGCTCAAAAACCATAATTTATTATGCTTTTTTCACTATTTTGTGGATTATTTGCCATAATAATTTTCTTTTAAATTCCTAATGCGTAATCTGGGATTATTGCGGATAGCTAAGGGGCATCAGCAAATTCTTGGCTCCTAAAAGCTTTTACCGCCAGTAAAGTAAGTTGGATTGCCAATTCTCGCAGCCCGATGGTACATAATAATGGATTTGCCAAAACATCATTTTAACAAAAAAAAATTGCCGCTACATATTTCAAAAAAAATGTCCTGCTTTATCTTTGTGAGCGATGCGAATCTTTTATGCCATATTTTTCTTCTGCGTACTCTCTACCACGCTTTTGCCGGTAGAAGAGGTGGTAAAGAATTTATGGAGCCAGACCGCAGCTGAGGAAGAGGTGACTCCTCAGCAGCTGACTTTAAAAATGCAGCCTACCAATAATAAATTATGGTATCTGGATTTCTCACCTTCAGGAGATTCTTTTTCTTCACAGTCAGCACCAAATTTTATCATCGTAGATGAAGCATTGATAAAATGTTATCATCTTGAAGTACTCACACAGCCCCCCAATCTTACATTATTAGCTTAGCCCTCATTGGGTTTATTACTGTACAGTGTACATGCGTATGCGCATGCTTATTGCTGTGCGCCTTATCAATCCTAAAATGTTTTGTCGTGTACGCCTTTTGGGCACTCGTTCATGCTGGCTTTTGCCATGCATGCGCTTGGCTGATGCCCTTACTGACGCTGCGCGGCTGAAACAAATTGTTGATTTATTTCAAAATCAATTCCATTTAAATTAGCTAGTAATGTCTCAAAAAAATTCTCTGTTTACATATGCCAAAAATGATATTTTGGCAGGGATAATTGTGTTTTTAATCGCCTTGCCCCTTTGTTTGGGCATCGCGCAGGCCTCAGGTGCCCCACTCTTTTCGGGCATAGTGGCCGGTGTGGTTGGAGGTATCGTCATAGGTGTCTTGAGCCCAAGTGTGTTTAGTGTTAGTGGTCCCGCAGCGGGGCTTGTGGCTGTGGTGGTGGGTGCCATTACCGAACTCGGTAGTTTTGAAATATTTTTATGTGCGGTAATTTTATCCGGGCTGTTTCAACTCATTCTGGGATGGGTGAAAGCAGGAACATTTGCCAACTTTTTTCCTTCCAGTGTGATTGAGGGTATGCTCGCCGGTATAGGGCTCACCATCATCTTCAAACAACTCCCTGATGCTGTGGGCTATAACAACAATCGCGTCGGCATGGCCGACGGTGAGCGTGGCATTGACCCCAATATTTTTTCCGGAATTGGGCAAAACATACATCTGGGAGCGGTTATCATCACCCTTGTTTGTCTGGCTATTCTCATTATGTGGTCAGAAAGAAGCTTTAAGAAGCTGCAAATGATACCCGCCGGTCTTCTGGTGGTGATTGTAGGCACCCTTCTGAATCTGCTTTTTCACAATATGGGCGGCAGTCTGCATCTCAATGAAAACTATCTGGTACAGTTGGAAGTACCGAGCTCTGTAGCCGCATTTTTCGACCAGTTTATGTTTCCTGACTTCAGCGGCTTTGCCAATCCTTTGGTATGGCAATACGGCCTTATCATCGCGGTAGTGGCTTCTATTGAAACGCTGCTGTGCATAGAAGCAACGGATAAGCTAGACCCACTGAAAAGAAACACTTCAGGTAATAAGGAGCTAATTGCTCAAGGTGTGGGCAATATCACCAGTGGTTTTATCGGCGGACTCCCCATTACGTCTGTAATTGTGCGTTCCAGTGCCAATATCAATGCCGGTGCACGTTCCAAATTGTCCACCATTATACATGGCATACTGCTATTAGGTTGTGTGGCAGCCATACCCTTTGTATTGAACCTCATTCCAAAATCTGCGCTGGCCGCTATTCTGATATTTACAGGCTACCGTCTGGCCAGGCCTGCCATATTTGTGCATATGTACAAAGTAGGCCCTACGGAGTTTATACCTTTTGTGGTGACCGCCATCGCTGTGGCATTACCATTCCTGGGCTTGCTCAAAGGTGTGGGATTGGGCATGCTCATGTCTATCTTCTATCTACTTAGAGCCAATATGCGCATTCCTTATTACTACAAAAGGGTAAAAGCAGAAAATCAGGATGTGATTCAACTGCAATTGGCTCAAGAAGTTTCATTTCTGAACAAAGGAAGTATCAAAAGTACTCTGGACAGTTTCCCTCAGGGAAGTACAGTAATCATTGATGCCTCAGAATCGGAGTATATCGATTACGATGTGTTGGAAGAAATTAGAGAATTCTATACCGTAAAGGCGCCCACAAAGGACATCAAAGTTTCCCTTATAGGATTTAGAAATGAGTATCAGATACCCAGCGGCAGCACCGTACATGTGCGGATGAGTGAGCTGGAGCAAAGTGAGGATGTGCAGAAATGGGCAGGAAAGCACAGTAAATTATTAAAAGAACTTAATTCCTAAAAATATTTTAATTTCAATTATCCTTTTAAACTATATAAATAATGCTTAAAAAATATAACAATGACCTTGATGCCATCACTCCAGAACTTGCTCTGGAAATATTAATGGATGGCAATCAAAGATTTCAAAACGGCCTGACAGCTCATAAAGACTTCTTAAGCAAAGTAGAACTTACAGGAAAGGTACAAAAACCTTTTGCTGTGCTCCTTAGTTGTATGGATTCACGAGCACCCGTAGAGCACCTCTTCGACCAGGGAATTGGAGACGTGTTCAGTGTACGTATGGCGGGTAATATCATCTCTGAAAATGTTTTAGGCTCTCTCGAATATGCAGTTGCCGTAGTAGGCTCTAAGCTTATAATGGTAATGGGACACTCCAATTGCGGAGCCATCAAAGGTGCCATCGATGATGTGAATATGGGTAATCTTACCCAGCTATTACATAAGATAAAACCTGCTGTAGAGAGCGCTAAAGAGAAAGTGGACAACCATTGTAGCAGCAATAAAGCATACGTAGATGCTGTGGCAGAACTAAATGTAGCCAACTCGGTACAGTCCATCTTAAATCAAAGTCCTATTATCAGAGAACTGGTAATGACTAAAAAGATAATGCTGGTAGGTGCCATGTATTGCGTAGAAAAAGGCGCGGTACGCATTCTGGAACCCGAGCATATCAAGAGCCAGGGGCAACTCAACTAAGCGTTCCGAGTACATTGGATTATACTTTCTGGGAATACAGCATTAAGTAATAATGCTTGTATTCCCTCTTTTTTTCTGCAGTGCCAAAATTGCAAAGTCTTAAGGCGCTTTTCATCTTGCTTGAGTATTTACCCCAGATTACGCATTAGACTCTTTATATAAAATTATTCTTGCTTCTAATCCACTTCAATAGCTCAAAAACCATAATTTATTATGCTTTTTTCACTATTTTGTGGATTATTTGCCATAATAATTTTCTTTTAAATT
>DATGQB010000019.1:0-6842 GCA_035304405.1 Edaphocola sp. | reverse complement strand
ATTTAAAAGAAAATTATTATGGCAAATAATCCACAAAATAGTGAAAAAAGCATAATAAATTATGGTTTTTGAGCTATTGAAGTGGATTAGAAGCAAGAATAATTTTATATAAAGAGTCTAATGCGTAATCTGGGATAAATGCGCTCATGCCAGGGCTAGGCTCCTAGGGGCTCAGTGTAACTTATGTAACAGAAAAAGGGAGAATTTATGGCCACCTTTGTAGAAACAAATCGCAATGGAACTTATTGGTTATCTGGCATCAATTCTTATAGGTATCTCTTTGGGACTTATTGGCGGCGGAGGTAGCATCCTCACCGTGCCGGTGCTGGTCTATCTGTTTGGGGTAGATACCGTACTGGCCACAGCCTATTCGCTTTTTATTGTGGGCACTACAAGTCTTGTGGGTTCGGTTTCCTACTTCAAGAAGGGGCTAGTCAATATGCGCACGGCCATCGTGTTTGGAATCCCATCAATAATTGCGGTTTTCTTGACAAGAGCGTATATAGTACCCGCTATTCCTACCGAAATTACAAGTATCGGAAGTTTCACACTTACCAAGAGTATGCTGCTGATGCTGGTGTTTGCGGTGCTGATGATTTTTGCTTCTTACAGTATGATTAGAAAAGGCAAAAAACAGCTTCAGGAACAGGGCCCGCAGCATTTTAATTACCCCCTGATACTCATCGAGGGTACAGTAGTAGGCATACTTACCGGGCTTGTAGGTGCGGGAGGTGGTTTCCTTATCATTCCGGCGCTAGTGGTGTTGAGTAAACTGCCCATGAAGCAAGCTGTGGGCACATCATTAGTCATTATAGCTGCTAAATCTTTGATTGGGTTTTTGGGAGAAGATGGCGGACAGGCAATCGATTACGTTTTTCTCCTAATAGTTACCGCTTTTGCTATTCTGGGCATTTTTATGGGAATGATGCTCTCCAAAAGAATAGACGGTGCAAAACTCAAACCTGCATTTGGTTGGTTTGTGCTGATAATGGGCATTTATATCATTCTAAAAGAAGCTGTTTTAAACTGATACAGTCTTGTGTAACAAATGTAACTGTACGGGAGAAATTAAAGATGCAAGTTTGCATAAATCCTTAAAAATATTCCACCTATGGCACAAACGCATTTTTACGAAGTAGCTATTCAATGGAAAGAAGGCAGAATAGGAGCATTATCATCTCCGGTTTTAGACGAAACCATTGAATGTGCTACACCACCAGAATTTCCGAATGGGGTTCCCGGTATATGGTCTCCGGAACACTTGTATGTTGCCGCTATTAATAGTTGTTATATGGCAACCTTCTTAGCCATAGCAGAAAATATGAAAGTAGCATTAGCAGATTTTAGCTGCAAAACTAGAAGCAAATTGGAAATGAAAGATGGCCTGTACTGGATTACTCAGGCAGAAATGTTTCCAGACATAAAGCTGCAAAATCCCGAGCAGGACTCCGAAAAAGCCAGGCGCATTGCCACTAAAACAAAATCAGCCTGTTTGGTTACCAATTCTATGAAAACAGAAATTATACTTAACCCCAATATACATTAAAACTATAATACACATTAAAACTATTTTATCATGAAAGTAGAACAGATTTATACCGGTTGTTTGGCACAAGGTGCATATTACATCATATCCAATGGCGAAGCAGCCATCATTGATCCACTGCGTGAAACCAAACCGTATATAGACCGCTTGGAAAAAGACGGAGCACAACTCAAATATATTTTCGAAACCCATTTCCACGCTGATTTTGTAAGTGGTCATTTGGATTTAAGTAAAAAGACAGGAGCGCCTATTGTTTACGGACCCACGGCTCAGCCAGAGTTTGAGGCCATTATTGCGGCAGACAATCAAGTTTTTAAACTGGGTAATATTCAAATTAAAGTATTACATACGCCGGGACATACCATGGAAAGTACTTGTTACTTGCTGATTGATGAAAATGGCAAAGAAACAGCCTTGTTTAGCGGCGATACCTTGTTTTTAGGAGATGTAGGTCGTCCGGATTTAGCGCAAAAGGCGGCCAATATGACTCAGGAAGAACTGGCCGGATTGCTGTACGATAGTCTTTACAACAAAATTTTACCGCTGCCAGATGATGTAACCGTTTATCCTGCTCACGGAGCGGGTTCTGCCTGTGGTAAAAATATGATGAAGGAGACGGTAGATTCCTTAGGCAACCAGAAGAAGATGAACTATGCACTGAATCAGGAAAGCAAAGAAGCATTTATCAAAGCAGTGACCGATGGTTTATTGCCGCCACCAGGCTATTTTGGGATGAATGTAGCCATGAATAAAAAAGGATATAATAGCTTCGAGCAAGTGCTATCACAAGGCATGAAAGCACTTAACGCAGACGAATTTGAAGCCATAGCAGAAAGTACCGGAGCACTTATTCTTGATACCCGCAGCGACAAAGCCTTTGCAAAAGGTTTTATTCCACAATCAATCAATATTGGTCTTAAAGGCGATTTCGCTCCCTGGGTGGGCGCTATGATAGTAGATGTTCAGCAAGCTATCCTATTGGTTACAGACCCCGGTACAGAAGAAGAAGCAGTAACGCGATTAAGTCGTGTGGGTTTTGATAATGTATTGGGTCATTTAGCAGGAGGTTTTGATGCCTGGAAGAATGCAGGAAAAGATGTTGACACCGTTAAGCGTATTACCGCTGAGCAATTTGCCAGAGATGTTAAGATTGGTGCGCATAAAATCATAGACGTACGCAAGGAAACAGAATATGCAGCAGAACATATCGAAGAGGCCTACAGCAAGCCCTTGGCTTACATTAACGATTGGATAAATGATATCGATGCGAACGAGCATTTTTACCTGCATTGTGCCGGCGGATATAGAAGTATGATTGCAGCAAGCATATTGCAGGCTCGTGGTTACAGAAATTTTACCGAAGTGGAAGGCGGTTTTAATGCTATTGCTCAGACGGATGTGCCTAAGACAGATTTTGTATGCCAAAGTAAAGTGCTTTAGGGCTTAATAAAGAAAATAAAAATCATGAGTTATTAACTATTAACTAAAACGATGTTCTCAATATTCAAAAATCTATTTTCATCCACCGACGCGAATGCATTGAAGGAGGCAATTCAAAATGGAGCCTACCTGGTGGATGTGCGCACAACTGCCGAGTATGCTGCAGGTAGTGCAAAAGGTGCCGTTAATATTCCATTGGATAGTATTGCCGCTCAGATTTCAAAATTTAAGGGCAAGCCCCATATCATTGTTTTTTGCAGAAGCGGCAGCCGTAGTGCGCAAGCCAAGAATATTCTGGAGCGCAATGGGATTGCGAACGTTATCAACGGTGGTACTTGGCAGCATGTAAATCAGTTAGTAAAAGAAATGAGTACCCAATAAACCATAAACAGTGTACAAATGAGCAAGAACATAGGTCTTTTAGACAAAACCATCCGCATTATCATGGCCATCGTCATTGGCATTCTGTATCTTACTAATGTCATATCGGGGCCCTTAGCCATTGTGCTGAGTATTATTGCCATTGTGTTTATACTCACTTCCTTTGTAGGCTTTTGCCCATTGTATTTGCCTTTTGGTTTTAATACTTCAAAGAGTAAAAAGAAATGAAACCATGAAAGACTATTTAAAAAGCTGGGATTTTTCAAGGATTCTTCGGTTGGCCTTGGGTCTGTTTATCATCGCACAGAGTATCGTAACCAAAGAATGGGTCTTTATGGTTTTGGGTGTTTTGTTTTCCCTGCTACCCATATTCAATATTGCTTGCTGCGGAGCTACCGGATGTAAACCTACTGTCCGTAATAATAGTAGAGACATAGAAGATATAAATTATGAAGAAGTTCGTTAGGCGGCATTTGCTCAGTATCATTGGTGTGGTACTAGGAGCCTTGGCAGGATATTTTTATTGGCAACAGATAGGTTGTAGCTCGGGCACTTGTGCAATTACTGCAGATCCAACCAATAGCACCTTATATGGAGCGCTAATGGGAGGACTTATTTTATCATTTTTTAAAAAAGACAAAAAAATTAAAGTATGACATTTCAAGAAATCATCAATCAAGATAAACCGGTATTGGTAGACTTTTTTGCCACTTGGTGCGGCCCATGCCAAACGATGGCACCAATTTTAGAAGAAGTAAAGAGTCGTGTAGGCGAAGGGGCAGCTATCGTCAAAATTGATGTAGATAGAAATCCTCAGGCAGCAGCTGCATTTCAGATTCAAGGAGTGCCTACACTCATGTTATTCAAAAAGGGTCAGGTAATCTGGAGGCAAGCCGGAGTGGTGCCTGCTCATGAATTGGAAAGATTGATAAGGACACACTTAGAATAGCCTTAACATCTTTAAGGCCTATATTTGCAAAGAGCAGAAGACGATTATAATGGCATTAGTAAAGAAACATATACTTAGCCGATGGTTCATCTTATTGATGACTATTGTAATCGCCGTGCCATGCTCCATAAAGCGTGAAATCAAGGCTGCGTTAGATGTTCCTATTGCTCCAGTTGAACAAAGCCAAAAGGCCAAGCCGGTAGCTACGTGTCATGCTGAGAGAGCTGCGCAAACTAAGTACTATACTGCCGGGTTTTCTGTAAATAAACGAAATGCCCACCCAGATGGCATTTTTCAAACCGATTTGTATCGAGCTCCATTGGCAGAAGTTGCTCTATCAAAGAGTACAAAGCGAGTAAGGGCTACTTCACTTCCTATCTATATATTGCACCGTCAGATTCTAATTTGATACTATCAACACTAATTCCTCGAGTGCTCCAATTAAGGCAATTGGAGTGCTTTGTCATGTTATTATTTTTTCAATTTATCAAATTAGATCATTATGAAACATCAAACATATGCTTACGCAGGCTTAATGACAACATCCCTGCGTTGGGTGGCTGGCTGGACGTATTTTTCGGCATTTTGGCGCAGACTTATTTTGGAGAATAAATTGGACCCTTATACAACAGGATATATAGGTGAGAAGTTTAATCATTTTCTGCCACACGCTTTAGGTATTAAACCTATAATTGAATATCTGGTTTCTCATCCGGATGCATTATGGTGGTCAATGGTTGTTTTCACTATTGTGGAAGGTGTCGTGGGGTTCTTTTTTATGCTAGGATTGTTTACCCGGATGATGAGTTTTGGCGTGTTGGTTTTGGCCTTTGGTATATTATTAGGTTCAGGATGGTTGGGAACGACTTGCCTTGATGAGTGGCAGATTGGCGTGTTGGGCGTCGCATCCGGATTTACTATTTTCTTGACTGGTGGAGGTAAGTACTCATTGGATAATTATTTGCTACAGAGAAAGCCAAATTTAGCCGCAAGGAAATGGTTTGCATTTTTAGGGTCCGCTCAACTTCCTATACATACTTCGGCCTTAAACAAAATAGTACTGTGTGGGTCCATCCTAATTTTGAGCCTAACATTATTTACCAATCAATATTTTCACGGTGGAGTCTTTGGTAAATTACATAACCTTTCTGTGAGACCCCACGTAAGCATAACAGATGCCCATATTATAGATGATAAACTTGCATTTACTGTTTTTAGAGACGAAGGGGCGGATGTGTATGGTTCGTTTCTTATCAGTATCAAACTTTTAGACCAAAACAATGTGGTCGTTTTTGAACAAAATCAAGAAGAACTAGCTACACTTCCTAGTACTCAGATTGATAATAAGTATGTGGCCAAGGTAAAGTCCGGAGCGCACAGTTTGATACTGCCTCTGGGAGCAAAGGCTACTTTACATTTCCAACAAGATTTATTCAGAGAATTAAAAGGTTTATACAAATTGCAGCTATTAGACATCAGCGGACTGAAATGGGAGGCCGAATTATTTACTAAATAGCAAATGCACTTACAGTAAAAATATGAATATACCATTGTGTTCCTAATAGACGAACAAATAAGTTGTGTGCGACTGCATGGTTAACAAGCAGTCGCCATACTTTTTCCCATTAGGGTACAGTTGGGCTGAAGGAGAAAATAGCGCACTTTATCAATCCAGTTCCGTTGCTGTCATTGCACTCATAATTTCCTTCGTAACTATTGTTACATTAATCTCAACATTGTAAGCTGATATTTGCATCCAAAAAAAATAACCAATTATGCTAGAATTTCTAAAACAACCCTGGCCTTGGTATGTGGCTGGACCACTGGTGGGTCTGACCGTACCTGCTTTATTAATTTTGGGCAATAAGTCATTTGGCATCAGCTCTTCATTACGACATATCTGTGCCTCTTGTATGCCTGCCAATATTCCATTCTTTAAATACGATTGGAAAAAGGAAGTTTGGAATTTATTTTTTGTTCTGGGTATTCTTATTGGGGGCTTTGTTGCCGTGAATCTATTGTCCAATCCCCAAGCTATTGAAGTTAATCCCAAATTAGTGGATGAATTAGCGACTTATGGTATTACAAATTTTGAAAATTTAGTTCCGGTTGATATTCTTAGTTGGTCGTCGTTGTTTACACTGAGGGGTTTTCTCTTAATGGTGGTAGGAGGTTTCTTGGTAGGATTCGGAACCCGCTACGCAGGTGGTTGTACCAGCGGACATGCCATTATGGGTTTATCCAACTTGCAATGGCCATCTCTGGTGGCTACCATATCATTTATGATTGGAGGCTTTATTATGGCCAACCTCATATTGCCATATATTCTTTCGCTGTAGGCTTAATTAGTTGCTAATTGTGAACAGTGAATCATAAACAGTGGATTATAAACCCAGATTACGCATTAGGAATTTAAAAGAAAATTATTATGGCAAATAATCCACAAAATAGTGAAAAAAGCATAATAAATTATGGTTTTTGAGCTATTGAAGTGGATTAGAAGCAAGAATAATTTTATATAAAGAG